>JAGMCC010000001.1 GCA_023129355.1 Dehalococcoidia bacterium
GAATTCATATCGAGTGCTTTGCCACTATTGGTCAGGTGGGCAATGTTGACCATCGGCATATTAAGCTTGGTAAAGCAGGTCGGAAAAGGCACCTGGGGATCCGCTCTACAGTGCGCGGCTCGGTGATGAGCCCCAGGGATCACCCCCATGGCGGGGGAGAGGGGAAATCCCCTATAGGTTTGCCTGGTCCCAAGACCCCCTGGGGGAAGCCGGCTATGGGCTATACTACCCGCAGAAACAAGCTCACCGACAGCATGATCGTGAAGCGGAGGAAGTAAGGGGAAGTAAATCTAAGATGTTAGTAGTGCAATTAACAGAGATACTATCGATCTTTAGCAGCTTGGCGCGCAGGTGAGAGGTCGGAAAAATGTCCAGATCCTCTAAGAAGGGACCCTTTGTCGACTCGAAACTGGTGAAGAAGGTGGAGGCACTCAATCAATCGGGAGAGAAGGCAGTGCTCAAGACCTGGTCACGTGCCTCGACTATTCTTCCCGAGATGATCGGACACACCATCGGGGTGCACGATGGCAGGCGGCATGTACCTATCTTTATTACCGAGAATATGGTGGGTCACAAGCTAGGCGAATTTGCCTTCACCAGATCCTTCAGGGGGCATTCCGCTAAGTCGGAGAGGGTGGCCACTTTTAAGAAGCGGACAAAGAAGTAGGCATTATGGAGGTAAGGGCTACCGCAAGATATGTAAGGACATCGCCTCGCAAACTGCGACCTATTGTGGGTGTGGTGCGGGGTAAGAAGGTGGAGGAGGCGTTGACTATTCTCAGATTCCTGCCCTCGCCGTCGGCCCGCACTGTAGCCAGGGTGGTAAAGTCAGCCGCAGCCAATGCCGAGAACAACTTCGAGATGACGCAATCGGATCTGAGGATTGTAAAGATCTATATCGATGGGGGACGGAGCATGAAGCGCTATCGCGCAGGACCAAGGGGGCGGGTAAAACCGATCCTCAAACGCTCCAGCCATATCACCGTGATAGTTAAAGAGGAGGAATGATTGGGTCAAAAGGTTCACCCGGTAGGATTTAGGCTCGGTGTGAGCAAGGATTGGCAGGCAAAGTGGTATGCCGATAGAAACTATACCGAGCTATTGCAGGAGGATCTCAAGATCCGAGCAGCAATTGCGTCGAAGTATGCGGCGGATGATGTATCGCGCGTTGACATCGAGCGTGCTGCCAAGCAGGTGACAGTGACCGTCTTTACGGCTAGGCCCGGGATCGTTATCGGCAGAGGAGGGCAGCGGGTCGATGTGATGAGGCGTATTTTGGAGCAGGTCGCCGGAAAACGAGTACGCCTGAACATCATGGAGGTTGCACGACCCGAGCAGGATGCTTATCTGGTGGCCAGGAGTATTGCTCAGCAGATTCAGCGGCGCATTTCTCATCGGCGTGCCATGAAGCAGTCAATCTCTCGGGCTATGGATAGTGGTGCCCAGGGGATAAAGGTACGCTGCTCAGGTAGACTTACTGGCTCCGAGTATTCGAGGAAAGAGACATTGTATCAGGGGAGGGTGCCCCTTCATACGCTACGTGCCGATATCGACTACGCCCAGGTTGTGGCACACACCACTCTGGGCTGTACTGGAATCAAGGTTTGGATATATAAAGGCGACATAATCTCAGAGGCTGAAAAACGCCACGCCGAAGCCCCGCCGGTAGTGCCACATATGGAAGGAGAAGGGCTGGTGGAGGAGGTTAAGGTGGAGGAAGGGGTTAAGGTAGAGGAGGGGGTTAAGGTAGAGGAGGAGGTGAAGGTAGAGGAGGAGGCTAAGGTGGAGGAGGAGGTGAAGGTGGAGGAGGAGGTTAAGGTGGAGGAGGGGGTTAGGGTAAAGGAGAAGCCTAAGGCAAAGGAGAAGGCTAAGGCAAAGGAGAAGCCTAAGGTAAAAGAGAAGCCTAAGACCAAAGAGAAGCCTAATGTAAAGGAGAAGCCTAAGACCAAAGAGAAGCCTAAGGCAAAGGAGAAGCCTAAGACCAAAGAGAAGCCTAAGGCAAAGGAGAAGGCTGAGATAGAGACGCCCGAGGACTAAGAGGGACAGCGCGCTGAGTAAGGGATAGGATCATGTTACAGCCGAGGAGAGTCAAATATCGAAAACAGCATCGTGGTCGTCGACGGGGGGTGGCTCAGGCGGGCAATAGCATCTCCTTTGGCGAGTTTGGGCTTCAAGCCCAGGGGGCTTGCTGGCTTACGTCAAGGCAGATCGAGGCGGCACGGCGTGCCATTATTCGCTATGTGAGGCGTGGTGGCAAGGTTTGGATCCGAGTCTTTCCCGATAAACCGGTGACCTCAAAACCTGCTGAGACTCGCATGGGCAGTGGCAAGGGCGCGGTGGACCATTGGGTTTGTGTAACCAAACCGGGGAGGATCCTCTTTGAGATCGCTGGGGTCAAAGAGGAAGCGGCCAGGGAAGCGATGCGCTTAGCCTCCCATAAACTCCCCATCCCTACCAGGTTTGTGCGCCGGGACACCGATGTCCCTTACAAGGAGGGTTCATAGGTTGAAGATCCAGGAGATTAGAGCCTTTAGCTTGGAGGAGCTTAATAAGCAGCTTAACGATTCCTATAGAGAGCTATTTAATCTAAGATTTCGCCTGGCAACCAGACAACTGGTGAATTATCATGAGATCCGCAATGTACGGAAGAGGATCGCCCGGATTAAGACCATAATGAAGGAAATAGAGCTATCAATAGAGGAGTGAGGGTGTCGTGGTAACGGAAGCTGACAAGAAAAGAAAAATCAAGATGGGTCGCGTGGTCAGCAACAAGATGGATAAGACTGTGGTGGTGACTGTGGAATCCTATAGGCCCCACCCACTATATAAGAAGCAGGTAAGGCGCATCAAAAAATTCAAGGCTCACGATGATCAAAATTCCTGTAATATCGGGGATGTAGTGCGGATCGAGGAAATGCGCCCCCTTTCTAAGGAGAAACGTTGGCGGGTGGTGGAGATAGTGTCTAAGGGTGAGTTAGTATGATTCAGCACATGACCAGGGTGAGGGTGGCCGATAACACCGGTGCCAAGAGCATCATGTGCATCAATGTCCCCGGTGGCACCCGGAAGAGATATGCTCGGGTCGGTGACATCATCGTAGCCTCGGTTAAGGAGGCGACGCCGGGAGGGGCGGTTAAGAGGGGTGAGGTGGTGCGGGCGGTGATCGTGCGCACCAGTAAGCCCTATCGGCGCAACGATGGTTCATATATCAGGTTCGATGAGAACGCTGCAGTGATCCTCACCGATAAGAATAATCCTAAAGGAACCCGCATCTTCGGTCCGGTGGCCCATGAGTTGAGGCAGAAGAACTTTATGAAGATCCTCTCCCTGGCTCCCGAGGTGCTATAAGATGAAGATAAGAAGAGATGATACCGTGGTCGTTATCGCCGGCAAGGATAAAGGGAAGAGGGGGAAGGTGCATCAGTCCCTTAAGAGGGAGAGCTGTGTAGTAGTGGAGGGTGTTAATATGGTGAAGCGACATACGAGGCCGCGGGGAACGGTGAGGCAAGCAGGCATCATTGAGCGGGAGGCCCCGCTCCATATTTCCAATGTGATGCTCTTGTGTCCCAAGTGTGATCATCCGGTGCGCCTCGGTTTTCGCATCCTGGAGGATGGTAGTAGGGTGAGGGTGTGCCGTCGCTGCCACGAGGTGATAGATTGATTTCCCGATTGAAGGAAAAGTATAAAAAAGAGATAATTCCCACTTTAATGAGCGAGTATGGCTATAAGAGTGTGATGCAGGCGCCTAGCCTTGAGAAGGTGGTGGTTAATATTGGCCTTGGGGAGGCGACGCAACAAGCCCACGTCCTGGAGGCGGCGGAGCGGGATCTGGCTGCCATCACCGGGCAGCACCCGGTGATTACTAGGGCGAAGCGGTCGATCGCAGGTTTTAAGCTGCGTCAGGGGATGCCTATTGGGATGATGGTAACATTGAGGGGAGATCGTATGTATGATTTCTTCGATAAGCTGGTGAACGTAACCCTGCCGCGCCTTCGCGACTTTCAGGGTATGCCTAGAGACTCCTTCGATGGCCGGGGCAATTACACACTGGGATTAAGGGAGCAGCTTATCTTCCCTGAGATCGAGTATGATAAGGTGGACAAGGTACGGGGGCTGGAGATTTCGGTCGTCACCACAGCCCGCACCAATGAGGAAGGGTGTAGGCTTCTTGAGCTCATGGGCATGCCGTTCTCATGAGAGTTAAACAGGAATAAATAGTGGGAGGGGAGGTCAATCTAGTTGCCAAGGTTCTCTTTAGAGACTGGCGCTAAGGCGAAAAGAGTAGAGGAATGGCGAAGGTATCGAAGGTTGTAAAGGCGCAACGAGCACCAAGGTATAAAGTGCAAAAAAGGAATCGCTGTAGCCGTTGTGGCAGGCCGCGAGCCTATATACGCCAGTTTGGGCTGTGCCGCATATGCTTCAGGGAACTCGCTCTTCAGGGACAGATCCCCGGGGTGAGGAAGTCTAGCTGGTAGGAGGTGAAGCGATGGTTACCGACCCTATCGCCGATATGCTAACCAGAATGAGGAATGCCATTCTCGCCAGGCACGACTTTACGCTCGTGCCTTCATCAAGAATGAAGCTCTCTATTGCCAAGATTCTCAGTGAGGAGGGTTTTATCAGGGATTACGAGGTCTTGAAGGGCAAGCCGCAGCGGGTAATTAAAGTATATCTCAAATATACGGAGAAGAAGGAGCCGGTGCTCACCGGACTCAAGCGAGTTTCCAAGCCCGGGCTCAGGATATATGTTAAGCGGAAGGAGATTCCCAGGGTTTGCGGGGGTCTTGGCATTGCGATTCTCTCCACCCCTAAAGGGGTGATGATGGGGCAGCAGGCGTGGCGCCAGGAGGTGGGCGGCGAGCTGCTTTGTTACATATGGTAACGGAGGACATTGATGTCTCGCATCGGACGGATGCCTATTCCATTGCCTCCAGGTGTTGAGGTCGAGATTAAAGGAAACAAGGTGCGGGTGAAGGGCCCCAATGGGGAGCTTTCCCGCTCCTTTGACCAGGCGATCGCTATTTCTTTGAACGAGGGTACGCTCACGGTCTCTCGACCGAGCGATAATCGAATTCATCGCTCGCTTCATGGACTAACCAGGAGCCTTATAGCCAACATGGTGGAGGGGGTGAGTAAGGGGTTTCAGAAGGACCTGGAGCTCGTTGGTGTCGGCTATCGTGCTCAAAACGTCGGCGAGAAGGTGGTGCTTCAGGTGGGTTACTCCCACCCTGTGGAGATTATCCCTCCCACAGGGGTATCGGTGATCGTAGCGGAGGTGCAGCGCATCAGTGTTCGGGGCATCGATAAGCAAATGGTAGGGGACGTAGCGGCGAAGATTCGCGCCGTAAGGCCTCCAGATCACTACAAAGGCAAGGGGATAAGATATGCCGGTGAGCGGGTTCGACTCAAGCCAGGAAAATCAGGGAAGGTTGGTGCCAAGAGGTAATGCGCAGAAAAGATGCCGAAACGGCACGCCAAAGAATACATGCCCGGGTGAGGAGGAAGGTTTCGGGCACCGCGGAGCGTCCTCGCCTATGTGTTTTCCGTAGCCTGAGCCATGTATATGCCCAGGTGATCGATGATAAGCTGGGTCATACCATTGTCTCGGCATCGACCCTGGATCCGGGGATAAGGTCTGAGTCGGATGGGAAGCGGAAGGTGGCAGCGGCAGCGCTTGTGGGCGAGCTGGTAGCTAGGCGGGCTGTGGAGCGGGGAATCACCGAGGTGGTATTTGACCGAGGCGGACACAAGTATCATGGCAGAGTAAAAGCCCTGGCGGAGGCTGCGAGAGAGGGAGGATTGGAGTTTTAGATGGAGGGGATTGATCACAGCGAATTAGACCTGAATGAGAAACTTGTCAATATAAAGCGCGTGGCCAAGGTGGTGAAAGGAGGGAGGCGATTTAGTTTTACTGCATTGGTGGTCGTGGGCGATGGTAATGGGCATGTGGGTGCTGGATTGGGCAGAGCAAAGGAGATACCTGAAGCCATCCGAAAGGGAGGCACCATTGCTCGCAAACAACTGATCAGCGTGCCGATGAAGGATGGCACCATTCCCTATGAGATAGTGGCCAGGTATGGGGCGGCGAAGGTGCTCCTCAAGCCAGCAGCTCCGGGAACAGGGTTGATCGCTGGTGGTGGGGTGCGCGCGGTGCTGGAGCTTGCCGGGATCACAGACATCCTCACCAAGTCCCAAGGGAGCGCTAACAAGATAAACGTGGTGCGAGCCACAGTACTGGGGCTCAGCCAGTTAAGGGATCCTCGGGAGGAGGTGGCGAAGCGAAAGTCGAAGCCCCCGGGTGAGGTATCCATTGGCTAAGTTGATAGTCACTTGGGTAAAAAGCGGCATTGGCCACCCTAGGGATCAGAGGCGGACACTCCAGGCTTTAGGGTTTCATCGCCTGAACCAGACCGTTGAGCACGATGATTCGCCAGCGATTCGTGGGATGATCATGAAGGTAAGGCATCTGGTAACCGTGGAGGAGAGCGGTGAGGCAGAATGAACTGGCCCCATCCCCCGGGGCGAAACATAGTAGTAAGAGAATCGGACGAGGCCTCGGCAGCGGGCATGGTAGGACCGCTGGAAAGGGCACCAAGGGGCAGAAGGCGCGTGCAGGGTATAAGATGCGCCCCGGCTTTGAGGGAGGGCAGAACCCGTTGACCAAACGTCTGCCTGAACAGCGGGGCTTTACCAATATATTTAGGATAGAATATGCGACCATCAATGTCGCCCGCCTTAATCGCTTTGAGGCGGAGAGCGAGGTAACGCCACAGCAGTTGGTGGCGGAAGGGCTGGTAAAGTCGCTGAAGCAGCCGATAAAGATTCTCGGCGATGGCGAACTTCAAAAACCTCTCACCGTGAGGGCCAATAAGTTCACGCAACCGGCAAGGAGAAAGATCGAAGCGGCTGGAGGAAAGGCAGAGGAAATTAATAGTGACTCAAGAGCGAAGAGACACTAGGCCCAAGCTGCTTCAGGCAATGATCGATGCCTTTGGTCAGGCGGACCTGAGGAAGAAGATCCTGATTACCCTGGGCCTTCTGGTAATTTTCCGCTTTGTTGCCCACGTACCTATGCCCGGCGCGGATGTTGAAGCCATGCGCGAGTTCCTGGGAGGGGGCAGCAGCGTCGGGGCACTGGTGGGAATGATGGACCTCTTCAGCGGCGGGGCGATGAGGAACATGAGCATAGCCGCTATGGGGGTCTATCCCTATATCACCGCAGTTATTATCATGCAGCTCATGGTGCCGGTGATCCCTCGCCTGCAGGCAATTGCTCGGGAGGGGGAGGCGGGGAGGGCGAGGATTAACCTGTACACTCACTGGCTAACCGTGCCCTTGGCAGCCCTCCAGGGTTACGGTCAGTTGATAATGCTACAGGGGCAGGGCATCTTCCCCGCGAATAGTATCGGCTTCTCCGGGGATGCGCTCATTCCCACAGTCACCATGGTGCTGGCAATGACCGCAGGGACGATGTTCCTTGTGTGGCTGGGGGAGCTGATCACCGAATATGGCATTGGTAATGGCATTTCCCTGATAATCTTTGCTGGAATCGTTGCCAGCTTGCCGGAGATGATTGGAAGAGGCTACCTGGCTGGAGGGGAACTGTGGGGATTATTCATTTTCCTCGGCTTAGCCCTGGCCATTCTGGTCACTATCGTTATCTTTACCGAGGCTCACCGCCGCATTCCGGTGCAGTATGCCAGGAGCCTGTATCGTGGGGGGCGGATGTATCGGCAATCTGGTGGCACCCACATTCCAATTAGAGTAAACTCGGCGGGGATGATTCCAGTGATCTTCGCCATGGCGCTGCTGATCTTCCCCGGGGTGGTCGCCAGCTTCTTCGCCGCTCCACCGGGTGAGGCTGCCAATTTCGCCAACACCATTCAGAATCTCTTCTCCTCGACAAGCGGGTTATATTGGGCAATGTACTTTTTCCTGGTACTGGGCTTCACCTTCTTCTATGCCATGATAATCTTTCAACAGCAAAACCTAGGGGAGACACTGCAGCGGCAGGGGGCTTTCGTGCCTGGAATTCGCCCGGGCAGGACCACCCAGCAATTCCTTAATCGGGTGATCACCAGGATCACCTGGGGTGGCGCCCTGTTTCTAGCCTTTGTGGCAATATCGCCCTTTATTGTTCAAAATATAACCGGCGTTCAGGTTTTGATTTTACCATCCATCGGCATGCTAATTGTGGTCGGTGTGGCCCTGGATACAATGAGGCAACTGGAGGCTCAGCTCATGATGCGCCGCTATGAAGGTTTTCTAAAGTAAGGATGGTTTCGTATGCGTTCTGTGCTTTTGGGTGCCCCGGGCTCGGGGAAGGGGACCCAGGCGGGAATAATTTCTGAGAGGCTGGGCATTGCTCATGTTGCCTCCGGCGACCTGTTTCGTGAGGCGGCAAGTAGGGGGGATGAGGTGGGGAGGCAGGCGAAGTCTTACATGGAAAAGGGGCTCCTGGTTCCTGACGAGATAACGATCAGGATGATACTGGAGCGCGTTGCCGCTCCGGATTGTGCTAGAGGGTTTATCCTCGATGGCTTCCCCAGAACCTTGGAACAAGCCAAGGCCCTGGATATGGCGCTGGGGGAAAGGGGGGAGGCTATTGATCGGGTGTTTTATATCAAGGTTGCCACAGAGGAGCTGGTGAGGCGCTTGAGCGGTCGGTTTATCTGTCGAAGCTGCCAGACACCCTATCACCCGGTATCCTCACCGCCAGAGGTAGCGGACAGGTGTGACCGGTGCGGCGGCGAGCTTTATCAGCGCCCCGATGATTTACCCGAGACGGTAAAAAAGCGAATTGAGGTCTACTTTGCGGAGACGGCACCGCTCATCGACTACTATGAGGAAGCGGGCAAACTGGTGGAGATCAATGGACAGGGGGAGATCAGCGAGATAAGCGAGAGGCTTGTCGCGGCCCTCCCCCAGGATTGAAATGGGAATAATCGTTAAATCGTCACAGGAGATTGACATCATGCGAAAGGCGGGGAGGATTGTGGCTGCTATACTTGATGTGTTGAAGAAAAGGATTGAACCTGGTATTATCACTGAGGAATTGGACACCATTACGGTTCACGAACTGAGTCGGCATGGTGCCACTTCATCCTTTAAAGGATACCGGGGCTTCCCTGCCAGCTTGTGCGTCTCCGTTAATGAGGAACTGGTTCATGGCATCCCGGGGAAGCGTGTACTTGAGGAAGGGGATATTGTTTCTTTAGATTTCGGCGCGCTGTTTAAGGGCTTTCATGGCGATGCTGCTATCACTGTAGGGGTGGGGCGGATCAGCCCCAATGCCAAGGCGCTTCTGGAGGCAACCGAGGGGGCGCTGAGCGCGGGGATCGCTAGTGCCCGAAGTGGCGCCCGTTTAGGGGATATCTCGGCGGCGATCCAGTCATTTGCAGAATCGAGAGGTTTCTCTGTAGTGCGTGAATATGTTGGACATGGCATCGGCCGCCAGATGCACGAAGACCCCCAGATACCAAATTACGGTTCCCCAGGGCAGGGACCCTTTCTCCAAAGGGGGATGACCCTGGCTCTGGAACCCATGGTGAATGCTGGAGGATGGCGCACTAAAGTATACGGCGATGGGTGGACCGTAGTTACCGCCGATGGTAGCCTCTGCGCGCATTTCGAGAATACTATTGCGATCGAGGACAGCGGGGCAGAGATACTCACCAGTCTTGGTTAGGCGTAAGATATGCCCAAGAAGGAAGCTATTGAGGTCGAGGGGAAAGTGGTTGAGCCTTTGCCAAACACTATGTTCCGTGTCGAGCTGGCCAATGGGCACAAGGTGCTGGCACATATATCAGGTAAGATGAGAATACATTACATCAAGATCCTTCCTGGCGATAAGGTATTGGTGGAGCTTTCCCCATATGACCTAAGCAGGGGCAGGATTACCTATCGTTTTAGATAGATTTATGTGTGGCGTAGGTGGCGAAGAATGAAGGTTCGAGCTTCAGTTAAACGGCGATGTGAAAAGTGTAAGGTGGTGAAGAGAAAGGGCGTGGTCCGGGTAATCTGCGAGAACCCAAGACATAAGCAGAGGCAGGGATAGTTTTCTTTTTTCGGCTGGGGTAAAGCAAGTAGATAGGGGCGAAACGAGAAGGATCAAAAGATGGCAAGGATAGCAGGGGTAGATCTCCCCAAGAACAAACGAGTCGAGATTGGATTGTGTTCCATCTATGGTGTAGGACGCTGCGTGAGCCAGAGGATCCTGGCGCAAACCGGAGTCGACCCTGATACCAAAGTCAAGGATCTCAGCGAGGGGGATGTCAGCCGGATTCGAGAGGTTATCGATCGCGATCACGAGGTGGAAGGAGAACTGAGGCGCAAGGTCAATCTCAACATTAAGCGGCTCATCGAGATCGGTAGCTACCGTGGCATCAGGCATCGCCGTGGGTTACCCGTTCACGGGCAGCGAACCCGAACTAACGCTCGAACAAAAAAGGGTGCACGCAAGACCGTCGCCGGGCGCCGCCGCACCGTGACCAGGAAGTAAAGGAGCGCTATGCCAGACAAGAAGAAACCGACCCGGGTTAAAAGGAGGGAAAGAAAGGCCATACCCAAAGGTCGCGCCTATATCCAATCCACCTTCAACAATACCATCATCACCCTTACCGACCCCTCGGGTAATGCCATCGCCTGGGGGAGTTCAGGCACCGCTGGCTTTAAGGGATCGCGCAAGGGAACTCCCTATGCCGCGCAGCTAGCTGCAGAACAGACGGCGAGGAGGGGGATGGAGCACGGGCTAAGGCAGGTTGAGGTCTATGTGAAGGGGCCGGGTAGCGGGCGTGAAGCGGCGATCCGCTCCCTCCAGGCGGCAGGGCTCACGATTACCGGGATCAGGGATGTAACTCCTATCCCCCACAATGGCTGCCGCCCCAGAAAGAGGAGGAGGGTATGACCACAACCTTCACCAGGATGGAGGCTACCCATGGCCTTTGACCCTGTTTGGGAGAAGGAGTAGAGCGAAAAAAATGGCACGCTACATAGGACCGGTTTGTCGGCTCTGCCGGCGGCAGAACGAGAAGCTGATGTTAAAAGGGGAGAGGTGCACCAGCCGAAAGTGCGCCGTGGAGCGGCGCAGTCTGCCCCCTGGCCGGCAGCGACCGCAGCGCCGAAAAATATCCGACCGCGGTCTCCAATTGAGGGAGAAGCAGAAGGCGAGGCATACCTACGGAGTGCTGGAAAGGCAGTTTCGCAGGCATTTCGTTGAGGCGGAGAAACGGTCCGGGGTCACCGGTGAAAACCTGCTCCAGATTCTAGAGATGAGGCTTGATAACGTGGTCTACCGCCTTGGTTTTGCTGACTCGCGAAGGCAGGCTCGCCAGATAGTACGCCATGGCCATATTACCATTAATGGGCGTAAGATGAATATCCCCTCTTACGGGGTTAGGGTGGGGGACGTGATCGCGTGGTGGGAAAAGGGCACCAGAACGGAGTACTACAAGAGGATGGCTGAGCAGATCGCGGATAAGATAGTTCCCCAGTGGTTGAGCCTGGATGGTGAACAGCTCTCGGGTCGAGTCCTGTCCATGCCCAACCGCAGTGACATCGACCTTAGGATCGATGAGAAAGTCATCGTGGAGTATTATTCCCGATAGTTTTTTGGAGGTAGATACTTGTCTGAAATCGTCATGCCTCAAATAGAATGTGCAGAAATCTCTGACAAATATGGCCGCTTCATCACCGAGCCTCTTGAGAGGGGCTCTGGCATTACTATAGGCAATGCCCTGCGTCGGGCGCTCCTTAGCGCCCTCCCTGGTGCCGCGGTAACGTGGATCAGGATCGAGGGGTTGCAGCACGAGTTCTCTACTGTCCCCTACATGAAGGAGGACACTATAGACTTCCTCCTGAAAGTCAAGGCGATTAGGCTCCGTCCCCTCTCATCCGAGGGGGGTCAACTAATCCTTAAAGCTGAGGGCGAGGGTCACGTTCTAGCTGGTGACATCGAGCCCTCGGCCGAGTTCGAGGTGGCGAATCCCGAGCTTCACCTGGCCACCTTGGATTCCCCCGAGGCCAAGCTGATCGTGGAGTTTAATGTGGAACAGGGTAAGGGATATCGGCCTGCAAGCCAGGGCTATCGCTCGACGGGCCAGGGCGATGGTCTTCCCATAGGGGTGCTTCCTCTCGATGCTGTCTTCACCCCCGTGCGCAAGGTCAATTATAGTATCGAGAACATCAGCGTGGGGCAAATCAGCTACGAGAGGTTGATCCTCGACGTGTGGACTGATGGAACCATATCCCCGGTTGATGCGGTAAGCCGGAGCGCCCGTCTGTTAATTGAAGAACTGCAGCTATTTTATGAACTTGCTAGGGTCCCGTTACGGGTGGGGGAAAAACAGCCTCGCCTCCCCATCCCTCTGGAGCAATACAATGTGCCTATTGAGGAGCTTGGCCTTTCCGTGCGAACATTTAACTGCTTGAAGAGGGCTGGGATCACCAAGGCAGGGGAGCTATTTGAGAAGAGCGAGAAGGAATTGCTTAACATAAAAAACTTCGGGGAGAAGACGATGGAGGAGGTGATGGGGCAGCTTAGGGCGAAGGGTTTCGTCTTAGAGGAGGGTGAGGAAGAGGAGGGCGGCCAGGCTGAAGATGGACCAGAGGAGGAAGTTTAGCGCATGAGGCACCGTGTTGCCGGTCGAAGACTCTCCAGGCCGACAGGTCACCGGGTTTTGATGTATCGGAACCTGGTAACCGATCTTTTGAGATATGGAAAGATAGTGACCACCGAGGCCAAAGCGAAACAGGTCCAGGGCATGGCAGAG
Organism: Dehalococcoidia bacterium; assembly: GCA_023129355.1. Taxonomy (GTDB): domain Bacteria; phylum Chloroflexota; class Dehalococcoidia; order E44-bin15; family E44-bin15; genus E29-bin15. The sequence continues at coordinate 12,771 of JAGMCC010000001.1, forward strand.
AGGATAATTACACTGGGCAAGGGCGGCACCCTACATAGCCGTCGCCAGGCGCTGGCATTTGTAACCGATAAGAAGGTGGTGACGAAAGTGTTTGATGAGCTTGCCCCCAGGTATGCACAGCGCCCTGGTGGCTATGCTCGGATAATTAAAATTGGCCCTCGCCATGGCGATGGCGCGCGCATGGCACAGCTGGAGTTGGTGGAGTAATTATGAAGATCGCCCTTATTATGGAATATGAAGGCACCAGATACCATGGATCTCAGATTCAGGAAAGGGTGCCTACCATTCAGGGTGAGCTTGAGCGTGCCCTGATGATGGTTACCGGGAAGAAGATTCGCACCTCATATGCCTCACGTACCGACCGGGGGGTTCACGCTAAAGGGCAGGTGGTTGCCTTTCCCTCCCATTCTCCACTTCCCCCCAAAACCATTGTCCATGCGTTAAACTATTATCTGCCAGAGGATATTGCTATTAGGGATGCTTTTGTGGCGAACGATGATTTCGATCCCAGGAGAGATGCTTTTAGCAGGGAGTATTGCTACTACATATGGAATAGCGCGACCCCTTCTCCTCTACTGCGGAGGAGTGCCTATTTTGTGCCCAGGCGCCTTGAGGTCGCAGCGATGAACGAGGCCTGCCAGGCCATTTTGGGGACACATGATTTCGCCCCCTTTGCCAGCTCTCTCAACGGTGGAAAGAATACGGTGCGTACCGTTTATCGGGCGATGGTGGCCATAGAGGGCGATTTAGTGAGCTGCCATATGGTGGCCAATTCATTCCTACCCCATCAGGTACGCAATACCATGGGCGCCCTGGTGAAGGTGGGACTGGGGAAGAGCGATGTGGCAGCCTTTTACGATATTTTGCAATCAAAAAAGCCCACTCAAGCGGGGCCTGCCCTCCCGCCACATGGGCTGTGTCTTTTGAAGGTTAATTACACTAATTGGGTGAAATGAAGACTTATAGAACGAAATCCTCGGACCTCACTCCTCAGTGGCATGTTTTCGATGCATCAGGGAGGATCCTAGGGCAGCTAGCATCAGAGGTAGCTACACTGCTCTTGGGCAAACACAAGCCTATATACTCCCCTCACCTGAATACCGGGGACTTCGTCATCGTGGTAAATGCGGCGAAGGTCAGGGTGACCGGTAACAAGGCTCAGCAAAAGTTCTACTATCGTCATTCTAATTATCCCGGCGGACTCAAGGGCACCACCTTTGCCAAGATGATAGAGACCCACCCCACTCGGGTGATCGAATCTGCTGTGAAGGGGATGATTCCCCACAATCGGCTGGGCCGGGATATGATGAGGAGGCTTAAGGTCTATACGGGAGATACGCATCCCCACCAAGCTCAGGTGGAGAAATCCAAGGGAGGTGACGCTCCAGATGGGGACGTACCGAAGAGGAGGCGTGGTTGAACGATAAGGGCTACTATTATGCCACGGGAAGAAGGAAGAACGCGGTGGCTCGTGTGAGGCTGTTTCCGGGGGCGGGCGCCATTGTTATCAATGGCGAGCCCTATGAGAAGCTAATACCTCAGGAGAGGCTCAGGAAGGCGATCATGGAGCCGATGGTGGTAACCGATAGCCAGGAAAGGTTCAGTATTAGCGTTAAGGTGACTGGGGGTGGGTATGTGGGGCAGGCCGGTGCCATCCGACATGGGATTGCCCGCGCCCTGGTGGTGGCTGATGGGAACCTGCGTCCACTACTGCGCAGTTATGGGCTGCTTACCCGTGACCCTCGAGTGAAGGAACGAAAGAAATACGGGCTGGTCCGTGCCCGCAAAGCAAAGCAATACACCAAGCGATAAAATTTCAGATGCTCCTGGGTAGCCCCAGCCCCCTCTCAGCGATGATGTTGCGCAGGATCTCCGAGGTGCCCGCAGCGATTAGCATGCCAACTGAGTTCATATACGTATCCGCTATCGTTCCCTGGAGTGGAGCCCATTTTGAGCCTAGCCATAGCTGCCCATAGAGTCCCATAATCTGGGTCCCCACATCGGTCATCTGCTGAAGGGTTTCAGAGGCGAACACCTTAATCATAGGAGCTTCATAACCGGGTATCTCCCCTTTTGTTTGCTGCCAAACGATGCGATAGCTCATCACGCGAGCAATCTCGACCTCAATGGCCAGCTCCGCGAGCTTCTGTCTTATAGAGGGGTCTTTACCCAGGGGCTGCCCATTAACCTTGGTTTCCTTGGCAAACTTTACTAGTTCCTCGATTAGTCGCCGGGCGCCAGCGGCGAACATAACGCCCATGGTCCTCTCGAAGGCCATGGCAATCATAGTATGATACCAGCCGCGATTCTCCTCACCTATCAAGTTCCTTTTGGGGACATGCACATCGTCGAAGAAGACCTCGTTAAAAAAGTGATGCCCAGCCATGTTTAACAGGGGACGCACTGTGATGCCCGGGGTCTTCATATCGACAAGGAGGAGGCTGATGCCGTGGTGCTTTTTAGAGGCATCGGGATCGGTCTTGACCAGCAGCCAGCCCCAATCGGCAATGTGAGCGGCGCTAGTCCATACCTTCTGCCCGTTTATAATGTACTCATCCCCCTGGAGTACAGCACGGCACATCACATTAGCCATGTCCGAGCCAGCGCCGGGCTCGCTATACATGGTGCACCACCATTTCTCCCCGGCGGCCAGTGGCGGCAGATGTTCATTCTTCTGTTCCGGAGTGCCCAGAAGGAGCAGGGTGGGGCCAACCCAGGTTATCCCGCCGACGCCCATATCTATACCGGGCAATTGGTGATAGGCTGCCTCCTCCTTAAAGATCATGTGCTTAATTGGAGAGACCTCCAGCCCGCCGTACTCTTTGGGCCAGTTCATGGCAAGCCATTGCTTTTCCCCCAACTTCTTTGCTACCTGCTTGGTTAATTCAAAGTTCTGGGGATCAAACTCGGTCTCCAGATCTCCCCAGTATCCTGATGGCAGTTGAAGCTCCTGCTTGATAAAATGTTGCACCTCCTGGCGAAATGCTTCTTCCTCTGGAGTAAATCTAAAATCCATACCGGTACCCCTTTCCGCAGAAATGCTTTCTATTTCAGCGCTACATCTCCGCTTCAGCGAGTCGTGCCTTCAGATAATCGATGGCGGCCACCGGGGAAGGATCGACTTCATTCAGAAGTGCCAGGTAGTAGCTAACATAGTCGCCCAGAAGCACCGAACTCATCATATGGCTCAGCGGGCTATCACCTTTAGCCTCCACCACCTCATGGGTAATCCCAGCCTCGGCAAGGAGCTCACAAGTAACCGTATAGCGGACTAGGATGCGGGGATGAAGTAAAGCGGAGCGCAGCATTATAATGAAGGCCTTTTGGCCGAGCCAGGCGGGATATCTATAGCCGACCACAGCATTGTGGTTCAGCTCAGGAAAGCACTCAGCGAAGGCCCAGACCTTGCTACACTCGTTTAACTGGGTCTTCCAGCGATAGGCCACCTTGGAGAGGTTACCCGCCCCATAGATAGTCACCAAACGCCCCAGAAGCTTGGTGGCTAATTGCTTTGCCGGGTTTGCCTTGAGCGAGACACCCTTGTCCAGACTTAGCGATAAATCCTCAAGAACTCTTATCGTTTCATCTACATCCTGCTCCTTGATAGCGATAAGCCCTAGCTTTTGAAAAAATGCCAGGATTGAAAAGAAGCTGTAGCCAAAGGCGGCGCGGGGTTCCGCTTTATAGTGGAAGGTAAACACGGGAATGCCATTTTCTGCAGAGAGGGTCTGTAATCTGCCCCCGGTAGTGATCGCCAGCTTCTTGGCGGGTGTATGCAGAGCCTGGGAGAAGGCGGAGAGGGTCTCCTCGGTGTCACCGGAATAGCTGGAGGCGATGACTAGGGTCCGCTCATCTACCAATTGGGGTAGATTGTAGTCCCGATACACCAGAACGGTAATCTTACCCTCCGTCATGGTCAAGGCGCGTACCAGGTCACCGCCGATAGCGGATCCCCCCATTCCCAGGATTACTACCTTGTCCACATTGGAGTAATCAGAGGGCAGAGGGAGGTCGAGAGCGCTCTGCCATGCCTGGAGACACTGCTTAGGCAATTCGCCGATTCGCCCTATCATATTAGAGGTATCGAGCCTTTGGTACACCTCGTGGGCATCCAGGTTTACCATTACCTAAACCCCCGCCATTCTTCTTCCCGTGGCGAGGAGCTCCTTAACCCGGGCGGGGCTATCGCTCTCGGCGTAGATGCGAAGAATAGGCTCGGTCCCCGAAAAGCGGATGAGCAGCCAGGTGCGATCCGCCAGCAAGAAGCGGAAGCCATCGCTGGTATCTAACCCGGTGACCGTGGTGTTCTCGATATGGCTGGGCTTGCTAATGGAGAGGCGTTGGGTGATTGCTTCCCGTTCCCCAGAGGGGAATTCGACGTCAATACGCTCGTAGTAGTGGGGCCCCACCTTGCTGAAGAGGTAGTCTACTAGTTGGGAGGGGCTCTTTTGCTCTCTGACCATCAGGTCGAGAAAGAAGAGGCCGGAGAGGATTCCATCACGCTCCGGCATATGGCTGCGGAAAGCGAAGCCGCCGCTCTCTTCACCTCCGATCAGGGCACCCTCGGCGATCATCTTTGGGGCCACATACTTGAAGCCCACGGCAGTTTCGTGTACCGGCACCCCATAAAGCTCTCCTAATCGATAGAGCATGCTCGTCGATGTTATCGTCTTGATGATGGCGCCACGCTGGTCGCAGACCTCCAGAAGGTATAGGGCAAGCAGTGCAAAGACCTGAAGGGGGGTAAGAAATTCTCCCCGCTCATCTAGGATGCCGATGCGGTCGGCATCGCCATCGGTGGCCAGGCCCACGCTGGCCCCGTCCCCTTTCACCCTGGCGGAAAGCTCGATCAGGTTTGAGGCTATGGGTTCAGGCTGGAGGCCAGGGAATAGCGGATTTCGCTCGCCGTGTATCTCGGTGACCTCCGTGGCGCCCCCGCTCAGAATGCTACGGAAGTATCCCATCCCCGCCCCGTACATCGAATCCACCAGCACCTTCAGTCCGCTCTGGCGCAGCCTCTCCAGGTCAACCAACTCCCCGATATGATGAACATAGGGAGGGGAGGGGTCGAACCTCGCCACTATTCCCTCATTTAGTGCTTTATCCAGGGGCATCTGCTTCACCATACCACTGGCCTGGATCCGGGAGATATGCCTCTCCAGCTCGGCGATAACCTCTGGAGAGGCGCTGCGGGCGCTTTCCAGCTTGTACTTGAAACCATTCCATGCTGCCGGGTTGTGGCTTGCAGTGATCACGATCGCCCCACCAGCCTGTTTCACTAGGATGGCGTAACTAATTAGCGGTATGGGGGTAGCCTCTTGGCAAAGGTGAACCCTGATCCCATTGGCGGCAGCAACCTCGGCGGCGGCGGCAGCGAAATCCTCGGATGCGAACCTGGTATCATAACCCACAATCAGGCCTCGAGGGGCAAGACCCGCACCATTAAGGTAATCGGCCACGCTCTGGGCACATATCCTCACGTTATCAAAGGTGAAATCATCGGCGATAACCCCTCGCCAGCCATCGGTGCCAAATCTAATGGGAGTGGCCAATCTAAACCCTTTCTCGCCAATAGTCTAGGAGGTCCTTCAGGGTCTTTTCGAAGGGGATTTGAGGCTGCCATCCGGTGAACTTACGGAACTTGGTGGCGTCGCAGATAAGTACCTTCGCATCGGAGGGACGAAGCCGAGCGGGATCCAACTTGACCTCGATGCTGGCATCGGTCATGCCTAGGAGCATATCAAGCATCTCCCTCACCTCCCTTGCCACACCGCTGCCGATATTATAAACCTCCCCGGGGGTGCCCTTTTCTACTACCAGCCAGTATGCCTTCACGAAGTCCCGTACATCAGACCAGTCTCGCTTGCTAGAAAGGTCGCCGGTATAGAGCACCGCATCTTTAAGCCCCTTCTCGATCTCAGCGATCTGCTTTGCCAGGCTTGAGGTGACGAACACCTCCCCTCTCCTCGGTCCCTCGTGGTTGAACCCACGACTGACAATGGTCTTCAGGCCATAGCTCCTGAAGTATTGATAGGCGAGCATCTCCTGGGCTACCTTACTCACACCGTAGGGGCTTAAGGGGCGAAGGGGATTGGACTCCGTCACCGGCAGCTCATTGGGCAGGACGTAGCCATACTCCTCAGAGGAGCCTGCGATATGTATTATCGGGTCGATACCCGCGGCCCGCACCGCCTCTAGGAGGTTAACCGTTCCAACGATATTTGTGTGGAGGGTTTCCGCAGGGGCAATCCATGAGACAGGGACATAGCTTTGGGCGGCAAGATGAAAGATGCGATCCGGTCTTACCATGGCGACCACTCGCTTCATGGAGAATGGATCAGTTATGTCCGCCTCCATGAGGTTAAGTTTCGATGAATTGATTCTATTGGGCAGCGTCGGCTCGAGGTCGCTGGCGATGATGTTTAGCCTCCCATCCTCTTTCAGCTTATCGAGGTTATCCATTCTGCTGCGCCAGCGAAATGTGCCATAGACCTCCAACCCTTCCCCTTGTAGCAGATATTCCGCAAGGTGACTGCCTGCCATCCCTGTAACACCGGTGATAAAGATGCGCACCTTTACCTCCTTGTAGGCTTGGGAGAGGAGTGAATTTCCTCAGGCCAAACCTTGGTGCCTTGGGCTATTCTTTGATTGCTCCCCACGATCACATTATTGCCCAGGACGCAACCCTCCCTAACCTGAGTTCGTTCTCCTATAACTACATTTTCCGCGATCACACAATTCTTGAGCGACACACCCTGGCCGAGGTGGGTGTTCTGCCAAACTACTGACCTCTCAATAAGGCTATCCGCACCGACTCTGCAATCTTGACCGATGGCGCAGGGCCCTTTTACCCGTGCCCTGGAACCAATAAAGCAATTTCTGCCAATAACCACCGGCCCCTCGAGCTCAGCATTAGGATGGATATCACTGCCCTCCTCAACCCATATCCCCGCTCCAGCACGCTCACCGGGGAAACTCCTGGTGATTCGTCCTGTGAGCAGGTCATGGTGAAGCTTCAGGTATTTCTCGGGGGTGCCGATATCGATCCAATAGGCATCGGATTGGTAGCCGTATACCGGATCGCCACGCTCCAGAAGAAGGGGGAAGAGCCCTTGCTCAAAGGTGAAGCTCAATCCTTTGGGGATGTGGCTTAACACCTCAGGCGCAAGGATGTAAGCACCGGCGTTGATCATATTGGTGGTCACCGAATCCCGTCGCGGTTTCTCGATAAAACATTGCACCCTTCCCTCAGAGTTGGTCTCAACCACTCCATAGACGGTGGGATCCTCCACCGGGGTTAGGGCGATTGTGGCCTTTGATCCCCGCTGCCGGTGAAATTCCATCATCGCCGTAAGGTCGATGTCGGTGAATATATCGCCGTTAAAGACAAAGAAGGTTTCATCAAGATACTCCGCAACGTTTTTCACTGCCCCCGCTGTTCCCAGGGGAGGATCTTCCACTGCATAGGTTAGTTTTATTCCGAGGTTGCTGCCATCGCCAAAATAGCGCTGGGTGCGATCTGGAAGGTAACAGAGGGTCAGGATAATGTCATCGATGCCGTGCCCCTTAAGGTATTCGGTCATGTGCTCCAAGAATGGCCTGTTCGCAATAGGCACCATAGACTTGGGCGTATTAAAGGTGAGGGGGCGAAGCCTTGTCCCCTCACCGCCGACCAAGACCACCGCCTTCACCTTTTCACCTTTCTCCGCCGCATGCTCCCGGGTTTAGCCTTATTCATACTTTAGCCAGTTGTGGGTCGTGCGTCAACTCTAGGCTCGCCCTTTAAGCCCGGCCTCGGCCCTGAGAGTGGCTGCCTTGTCGGTCTTTTCCCATGGGATATCGATATCGGTGCGACCGAAATGACCGTAGCAGGCGGTCTGCCTATAGATGGGACGCCGTAACTGCATGGACTCAATGATGGCCCCTGGTCGAAGGTCGAAGTGCTTATGGATCAGGTCAATAATAACATCATCGGGAACCTTCCCGGTGCCGAAGGTCTCTATACAGATGGAGAGGGGGCGTGCTACTCCGATGGCATAAGAGACCTGGAGTTCGAGGCGATCGGCGAGACCCGCCGCAACCAGGTTCTTGGCGACATATCTTGCCGCATAGGCTGCGGAGCGATCCACTTTGGTGGGGTCCTTTCCGGAAAAGGCTCCGCCGCCGTGTCTGGCGATACCACCATAGGTATCGACCAGTATCTTACGCCCGGTGAGTCCGGCATCGCCCATTGGGCCACCGGTCACGAAGCGACCGGTGGCGTTGACATAAAACTTCGTCCCCTCGTCCATTAAGGCTACGGGAAGAACCGGCTTGATAACATGCTCTATGATATCTTGTTTGATGATGTCATGATTGGATTTGGGGTCGTGCTGAGCGGCGATGAGCACGGTATCTATCCGCCTGGGAACGCCTTTAGAATACTCCACCGTAACCTGTGATTTGCCGTCAGGACGCAGATATTGCAGGGTGCCATCTTTCCTCACCTCGGCGAGGCGGCGGCACAGCTTGTGGGCCAGGGAGATGGTAAGGGGCATGAGTTCGGGGGTCTCGTTGCAGGCAAAGCCCACCATCATTCCCTGGTCACCAGCGCCCAATGTCTCGATCTCATCCTTGCCGTTCTCTTCTCTGGTCTCCAGCGCTTTGTCTACCCCCATGGCGATATCCTTTGACTGCTCCTTTATGGAGACCATCACACCGCAGGTTTCGCAGTCAAATCCGTACTTGGCGCGTGTATAGCCCACATCACGCAACACCTTGCGCACGATGTCCTGTATTTCTACATAGCAGTCGGTGGTAATCTCTCCTAAGACGATAACTAAGCCGGTGGTCACGGCGGTCTCGCAAGCCACCCTCGCCATCGGGTCGCAGGTCAGGATTTCGTCAAGTACAGCATCGGATATCTGGTCACAGAGCTTGTCGGGATGGCCTTCAGTAACCGACTCAGAAGTGATAAACAGCGAGGGTGCAGTCATAAAAGTTGTCATTTTGTCTCCTTTTCTATTTATGTTCCTGCTTCCCAGCTCTCCAGGTATTTGCTCTGCTCCTCTGTAAGCGTGTCAATGGTGATACCCATGGAGGCCAGCTTTAGCCTGCCTACCTCCTTGTCGATATCCTTGGGCACGGAGTAAACCCTGGGCTTGGCCTTTCTTCCCTTCACCATGTACTCCACGCAAAGCGCCTGATTGGCGAAGCTCATGTCCATCACGCTTGCTGGATGCCCCTCAGCGGCGGCGAGGTTGATCAGCCTACCCTCGGCAAGAAGGAAGATTCGCCGATCATCGGGCAAGGTGTATTCATCGACGTAGGGGCGAAGGCGGCGCTTAGCTTTTGCCATCTCCTCTAAGGCGGGGATGTTGATCTCAACATTGAAATGCCCGCTGTTGGCCACGATCGCCCCATCCTTCATCGCGGAGAAGTGTGTCTTGTCGAGGACGCTAGTGTCCCCGGTGACGGTGATGAATATGTCCCCGATCTTCGCTGCCTCCGCGATAGGCATCACCGGGTAGCCATCCATGACTGCCTCCAGAGCCGGGATGGGCTCGATCTCGGTCACGATGACATGGGCTCCCAGACCACGTGCCCTCATCGCTACTCCCCTGCCGCACCAGCCATAGCCACAGACCACCACCCTCTTTCCGGCCCACAGGATATTAGTGGCTCGAGTAATGCCGTCGATGGTGCTCTGTCCGGTGCCATAGCGGTTATCAAAGAAGTGCTTCGAATCCGCCTCGTTCACAGCTATGATGGGGTAGAGGAGCTTCCCTTGCTGAGCCAGGCTCCTCAACCGGATACAACCGGTGGTAGTCTCTTCAGTGCCTCCGATAATATTGCTGACGAGTTCTTGGCGATCTTTATGAATTGTGCTCACCAGGTCAGCGCCATCGTCCAGGGTGATATGGGGGCCATGTTCCAGGGCAGCATTGATATGCTTGTAATAGGTTTCGTTGTCCTCCCCCTTTATGGCATAGACCGGGATGCCATACTCTGCTACCAGGGCAGCAGCCGCATCGTCCTGGGTAGAGAGGGGGTTTGAGGCGCAAAACGCCGTTTCGGCGCCTCCCTCCTTGAAGACCAGCGCTAGATTTGCCGTCTCAGTTGTTATATGCAGGCAGGCGGCGAGGCGCACCCCTTTGAGGGGTTTCTCGCGCGCGAAGCGCTCCCGAATTAGCTTGAGTACAGGCATCTCCCTGGCGGCCCACTCAATGCGCAATAACCCTGCTGAGGATAGGGAAGGGTCATTGATGTCAGCTTTCATAAATCATTCTCCTTATCATTAAAATGGGTGAAATTTTTGAGCTCTTGGTATCTATGGCTGATATCAGCCATCCTCAGAGAGCGAAGGCCATCGATACTGAACTGAGCGATGGTAAAGCTGGCTACAGCGGTGCCATGGATGATGGCTTGCCTCAGGGCTTGTGGGGTGATCTCCTTAGCCCGGTCTAGGTAGCCGAGGAAGCCCCCTGCAAAGCTGTCCCCGGCCCCGGTGGGGTCCTTGACCTGGTCTACAGGATAGGCTGGGGCGATAAAGTAGTCATTGTCGCCGATCATGATCGCTCCGTGTTCCCCTCTCTTTACGATCACCGCTTTGGGCCCCAGCTTGAGGATACTCCTGGCGGCAGCGACGATGTTATGGCTTCGGGCGAGCAGGCGCACCTCGGACTCGTCCATGATGACGATGTCCACAGCGCCTATGGCTCGGCAAAGGGATTCTCCCTTGCCCCGTATCCAGAAGTTCATGGTATCGACCACCCTCAACCTTGCCTCGCCCACCTGGTTCAGGACCTCGTACTGGAGGTCGGGGTCGATATTGGCCAGAAAGACAAGATCGCTGTTGTCGTATCCCGCGGGCAGGGTAGGGTGAAAATCGGCGAAGACATTGAGCCTGGTGTCCAGGGTTTCGGTGATATGTTGCTCATAGTCGTAGCGGCCGACCCAGCGAAAGGTCTGACCCTCGACCACCTCCAGCCCCCTGGTATCGACCCCGCGCTCGGTGAGGAACTGGATATGCTCGGTAGGGAAGTCGGTGCCCACCACTGCGACCAGGTTTATCTTGGTATAGAGACTGGCGGCGGTGGCGAAGTAGACCGCGGAGCCGCCAAGCACCTCGGTGACACTGCCAAAGGGCGTCTCCACCGAGTCCAGAGCTACCGATCCCACGACCAGCACACTCAACCGGTTACCCCTCTCACTCCTTCTTTGCCCGCGATTTCATCAGCTCTGTGTTCATATTAACCATCATTTATCGGCGAATCCAGCCATTGGAGCACCTGCTCCAGAACCTCCTGATGATTCGTTCTGGTAACTGTGATGGTAACCACGTTGGGGTGTTGCTTTATCTGGTCGGCCCAGGGGTGTGAGGAGAGCATGATAGTGCCCAGTACCCTCTTCTCGCTATTTATTGCAGCTAAGACAACTTCCTTGAAATAGGGTGAAAAAAGTTCCATCTTTCCAATCTCGTCGATCACCACTAGATTGCGATCCCGAGCCGCTTCTCTGATTGCGGCGACGCCCACCCTATCCAATCCTTCGGTGTCCACGCCATACTTGCTAACCCGATATGGACTTTTAATACCGATATGGGCCAGGATGGCGCTTTGCCCGTCCAGGGTGACGATCCTGAAGCCTTGCCTTACCCCGCCCGCTCTTATCTCCTCGGTGAAAAATCCCCCTGCCATTGCCTGTCCGCCTTGCGGACTCCGATACATCGCTCGGAGGGACTTGTCTAGTGCTTGCTTAATAATCGTGGTCTTGCCCACGCCAGGGCCACCGGTGAGAAGATAGGCCTTGCTCATGCGCCCCTCTCTGCCCTCCTCTTCTCCTTCACCTTCTTCATTCTCTTGCGATGCTTTAGCTGTGCGACTCTCTTCCTTTTGTTCATATCACCGCTGAGGAACCTAGATCAATGTTTCGATGCTAAGATGGCTGCTGCCTCCTTGAGCTTAGCCGGTATATCAAGCTGGGCGGGACAAACCTCTCCACAGGACGCGAACTCATCGCAGAGCGTCACCGGGGCCTCGCTGCTTTCCGCTGCCGAAAACCTCCACAAATTTAGCGAAGGAGCGATCGTAGGTTCTCTCAACCTCCGGCGGGAAGAGGCAGCCCGGCAGCTCGCCAAGATTTTTATGGTAGCGGATGCAATCACAGCACTTCCCCTTCCGCTCACAGGGCTCGTAGGTGCAGATGCATCCCTCTTTGTTGGCATTGATGCTACATTCCAAATAATTCGCTCCCTTCATTCCTCTTAGACATGTCGCTTTCTAAATTCTTTGGAAACACCAGCCAGGAGTTCCAGGGCCCATGCTGCTGCCTCCTCAGAGAGCGACCCCAGGCCACAGGAGGGGGTAACCAGACACTGCTCTGTTAGCAGGCGGAAACTGACCCCTTTCCGATTAAGTGCTCCTATGGCCTCCTCCAGGCGGTCGATAAGGCTTTTTACTATCTCACCTTTCAGGTCTTGTTCATCGTGGGGCACTATGCCCCAGGCGATCACGCCACCGCGCTCTAGAAATGCTTTCACCTCTTCAGGATAGAGGACAATGGTGTAGCTATAATTATAGGCATCGAAGCTCAGAATGTCGAGGGGTGTGGAAAGCAATATTGACCAATCGGTATTGCCGCAGCAGTGGATCCCCTTTAGCCCGCTGATGCCAGAAAAGACCTCCTCCAAAAGGCTTGTTACCTGCTCCCGAGCGAGTGAGACAAAGGCGGAGCCAATGGAGGCCATATAGGGCTCATCGACGAAGATGATGGTGTTGGGTGAGATAGCCTTAAGCTCCCGTTCCTGCCAGGCCGCCTTTAGATGGAGGTGCTTGGCCAGGGCATCGGCAAGGGTATCGTCATAGAGGACGGGGCGACGGTTCTCATCGGTCACCGTCAACCCCCAGGTAACCGGCCCGGTCACCTGTCCCTTGGTGGCAAAGGGTGCCCCAAGCTCCATTTTGAGGAATTCGTGAAGCCCTGCGGCATGGTCAGGGCTTATGGCGTATTTTTCGACCTTGTTCTCTAGATAATAGGCATAGAGCTGCTCCAGGGGCTTCTCCAGGTCTTTAGCGCGATCGACATAAATTCGATCCCCTTCGATGACCACGCCGGGGAATCCATCGCTGAACTGGGCATACATGTTCTCCAGGAAGGAGCGTTTGGGCAACTGGGGCCAGGCAGGTATTTCAGGCAAGAACCTAGCCACCAGTGAGCAGGCCTCTTTGGGGTCGGTGTGAGGCATGCTTCCCACCGCAGTAGCTAGTCCGCTGAGCTCGAATCGGGACAGTTTTTCGCTCCTCCCTAAGAAATTCGCCCACAGCTCTACTAATCACTCAGTTAACACTGCGAGAGCTATTACTGGGGCCACCACTACTTAATATACTTTCCAATCAGAAGTTCTAGATCTTTTTTCATCCGCTCAGGAATCTTCTGCGGAGCGGTGATTATTGCATTCTTAAGCGCTTCGGCACATCCGCATTCCCGCTCCTCTGGTATACGTGCCGCGACAAGTCCAATAATTTTCTTTGCCGTGTCGGCATTACGCAGCAGGTTAGCAAGTGCCATGTCGATGGTTACTGAATCCTCGGTTTCATGCCAGGTATCGTAGTCGGTGATGCAGGCCAGGGTAGCATAGCATATCTCGGCCTCCCTTGCCAGCTTTGCTTCCGGTAATGCTGTCATACCGATGATACCTGCCCCCCAGGAGCGATAGAGGTTCGATTCCGCCTTTGTGGAGAAAAGTGGCCCCTCCATCACGATATAGGTACCCTCCTGGTGGACATTGGCTCCCACATCGAGGGCTGCCTGATAGAGTATATTGCTGAGTATCGGGCAGAATGGCTCGGCGAAGGTGACATGAGCGACCAGACCCTCGCCAAAGAAGCTGTTCACCCGGCTTTTAGTACGGTCGATGAGCTGGTCCGGTATGACAATGTCCAGGGGATGGATACCCTCTTTCAAGCTTCCTACCGCATTGACAGAGATGATCCACTCCACGCCCAGCGACTTCAAGGCATAGATATTGGCGCGGGATGGGATCTCGCTGGGGCTGATGCAGTGTCCCCTGCCATGGCGGGGCAGGAAGGCGATGCTCTTCCCTTCCAGCTCGCCGATAATGATCTCATCGCTGGGCTCGCCGAAGGGCGTCTTTGGCTTCACCTTCTCGATATTGGTCATCCCCTCGATCTGATAAAGGCCGCTTCCACCAATAACCCCGATCTTGGCTTCAGGCATTAGATCTCCTCAAATAACTACTTATTTCAATTTTCAATACACAGGGACATCATCCAGAGTTGACTGAAGAACCTCTTTATCTAGCTTATATACTTTTGTGACTGACTTAATCAATCCAAGTAGCCATTGGGGGCTTGTAGGCGCTACGTATATTTTATCTACCAATACATCTAAATCTACTTGCACGTATATCCCATCATCAAACGGAGGTTTTGACAAATTGATTTCACCATTCTTACTATGGGAGAATTTCTGAATTATTGCTCTTAATTCTTGTTCATGTTCAAAACTCTTTCTTTTGTGAACAAAAGGATAAAAACTATTTCCTTCAGGCATCCAATCCTTTTCATAATCAATATATTTCACTCTGCCGATATAGATATCGTGATTTTCATCCTTAAAGCAACTCTTTAGCCGGTTAAAGCTTGATCTTATAGCAATACCTTCGTTGCTTTTAAGATATAGTTTCCACATGGCAGCGGATTCATATTCGTTCAAGTGCCAGCAATTGATGGCAGTACATTTTATAAACTTTTTCCAAAATTGACCAAGGTATTTTAATTCATTCGGTGTTATTTTATCTTTATACACTTCAGGTCTCAGCTTTACATTGGCTTTCGAGTATGAGCCCTCGAAAGGGTCTCCTAGTCCGTCAGCTCTCGCAAAGAAAAGTGTTTTTTTATCTAATAAACTTACGAATTTGGTAAAATCCACGTATCTCCATATTGTTGCATTTTCGTCTCTTGGTTTTTCAAAAACGGGGTGCTCTTTGTACATTCTCTACCTATTTACTTCTTAATTTCTTAATCTCTGTAAATATATCTTGCCATCTTCCCCAGCCTCATCTCATAAGGCCCCCTGATTATGCCCCGCTCGGTAATTATAGCAGAGATGTAGCGATGGGGGGTAATATCGAAGGAAGGGTTTGCCACTCTCACTCCCTCCGGGGCGATGGGAATACCTCTAATGTGGGTGACCTCTGCGGCGTTTCTCTCCTCGATGGGGATCTCATCCCCCGATGCCAACGATATGTCGATGGTGCTTGTCGGGGCAGCGACATAGAAAGGGACGCTATTTTCCATCGCCAGCACCGCCAGATTGTAGGTGCCGATCTTGTTGGCGACATCGCCATTTGAGGCAATCC
>JAGMCC010000010.1 GCA_023129355.1 Dehalococcoidia bacterium
TACTACACTAGCTATAATCTCCAGCTCGCTGGAGAAGTTCGCTACCGAGATCAGGGGGCTGCAGAGGACGGAGATCCTTGAGGCCGAGGAGCCCTTTGAAGAGGGGCAGACCGGCTCCTCAGCGATGCCCCACAAGCGCAACCCCGAGCTCTGCGAGCGCATCTCGGGCCTGGCGAGGCTGGTGCGGGGGCATGCCCTGACATCACTGGAGAACATCGCCCTGTGGCACGAGCGCGACATCAGCCACTCCTCCACCGAACGGATCATCCTCCCCGACTCCTGCCTGGTGCTGGACTATGTTCTCTACCTCTTCACCTACATAATGAAAGGGCTGCGGGTCTACCCGGAGCACATGAAGGAGAACCTGGAGGTCACCAAGGGACTGGTCTTCTCGCAGCGGGTGATGCTGGCTTTAATCGATAAGGGGCTCAGCCGGCAAGAGGCGTATGAAATGGTGCAGCGCAATGCGATGAAGGCGTGGCAGGATAGGACAAGCTTTTTCGACCTTCTGTTTGGCGACCCCGATGTCGTCAAGCACCTTTCCAAATCTGAGCTAGAGGGCATTTTTGACTACGGATATTTCCTGCGCCATGTGGACGCCATCTTCCAGCGGCTGGGGCTGGGGTAGGCCGAAGGTCTGAAGGAGGTGAAAATCACATGCATATCTTTCTGTCCCACAGCCAACATGACAAGGAACTATGCGAAAAGTTCTTAGCTAACTGCGGCTTGGCTGGCATTCGGGGGGTCGCATTCGAATTTGATGTTCAATCTGGCAGGGTACCTCTCGACCGAGCGGCTGCAGAAGTTATTCGAGAGACTATTGAAACTGCACGCGCACTGTTCGTTATTATCGGCCCCAATGTCGTTGCCACATTCCATACAAGCAACTGGGTAGCCTTCGAGATAGGTGTAGCATTCACCAGCCAACCAAAAATCCCTATCTGGGTTTTTGAAGATAACGGCCAGTACGTGGATTTTCCGGTACCCGCTCTTATGCACCATGCGCTCTTTAATCCCACCTCTGAGAAAGAATGGGACTGGATTCGTGGCGTAATGGAGGTTTATGCGCAAAAACCGAGCTTATTCAGTAGTGTCCGTGATCCTCTAGCTGATATGGCAACAGTGTGCCCTTATAGTAACTGTAGGGCAGTATATCAGCACCACTATCCGGAGGATATAACTTCATGGAAGTGCCCATCGTGCCGCCAACTTCTTCACTTGGTTGTGCCCGGCATGCATGGCTATGAACGGAGTGGCCCAATTCAGCCATAGGACTCAGTTATGCGATATGTTAATTCATTTTGCTTTCGACGTTGTTCAGTGACGTTCGGCACGAATGAGATGTGAGGTTCGCAGTCATGGAACTCCTACTTGAAACCGATCTGCCCAATCTCTTTTACCGGGGGAAGGTGCGGGATACCTATGACCTGGGCGATAGCCTGCTCATCATCGCTACCGACCGCATCTCCGCCTTCGATTCGGTTCTTCCCTGCGGCATCCCCGATAAGGGCGTGGTCCTGAACCAGCTCTCCGCCTTCTGGTTTGAGAAGACGGCGCACCTCGTCCCTAACCATCTTATCGCGGTGGTGGACGATGCACAGTGGCTCAATAACACCTATGGGGAGAAGGTCTGCTCTGGCTACTACTCCTTCCCTGACTACGTGGCGCGCCGCTCCATGGTGGTGAAGAAGGCGGAGCGCATCGATATCGAGTGCGTGGCTCGGGGCTACATCTCCGGCGCGGCGTGGGCCGAGTACCAGGAAAAGGGCACAGTCAACGGCGTTTCCTTCCCGAAGGGGCTTGTGGAGAGCGAGAAGCTTACGGAGCCAATCTTTACTCCGACGACAAAGGCGGACTCAGGGCACGATGAGCCCATCACCATCGATGAGATGAAGCGGCTCCTGGGCGAGGAGCGAGCTGAGGAGCTGACGGAGAAGACCATGAGGATATACCGCTACGCCCACGATTATGCCATGGAGCGGGGCATCATCATCGCCGACACCAAGGTGGAATTTGGTCTGGTTAACGACCGGGTGCTCCTGATCGACGAGCTGCTGACCCCGGACTCCAGCCGCTTCTGGGATGCGAGCCTGTATCAGGCGGGGCGCTCCCAGTCAAGCTTCGATAAGCAGCCGGTGCGCGACTGGCTCGTCCAGGCTGGGTGGGATAAGGAGCCGCCGGCGCCCATGTTGCCCGAGGACGTCATCGCGCAGACGACCGATAGGTATCGCGAGGCGTATCACCGGCTCACCGGCAAGGAACTCTAGGATGGAAGTCGTAAACCGGAATGGGGTGGAGCCATTCATCACCAAGGACTCATCCCAGATAAGGGAGATACTGGCACCGGCAAATTCCTCTATAAAGAACCAGAGCCTGGCGGAGGCGAGGGTATTACCGGGCACGAGTACCGACGAGCATTTTCACCCTAAAGCAGAGGAGATATATTATGTCCTCGAGGGCAGGGGCAGCATTAAGATCGAGGATGAGGTGAGAGAGGTCGGCCCCGGCGATGGCATCGCCATTCTTCACGGCAAGAGGCATAAGATATGGAACTCGGGGCAATCGGACCTCGTTTTCCTGTGCTGCTGTTCCCCGGCCTACAGCCACGACGATACTGTAATCGTGGAGTGAGGGGCCGGTATACCCCACTATATAACCAGTAAGATAAGGCGAGATAAAGCTATGAACCATCTTCTGGAATTATCGCCAAACGTCTACATGATAAAGGGATTTACCAATGTTTTCGTCATTGCTGAGGAGACGTTGACCGTTATAGATACTGGGATCAGGGGTAATGAGAAGCGCATACTAAAGGCCATAGGCGAACTGGGACGTTCGCCCTCGGAGATAGAAAATATTATCATTACCCATCATCATGTAGATCATGTTGGCGCAGCATCCCGCCTCAGCCAATTATCAGGAGCTAAGGTCTGTGCCCACAAGGATGAGGTGCCATACATCAATGGGGAGTTGCAACCGCTCTTTTTCTTTCATCTAAGCGATTTAGGGATCTGTTTTTGGCCATTGGCGAACATGATCTGGCCATTTTTAACCGGTCGCGCTAAGGCTGGAGCGGCTGGGGTAGATGTGCCGCTGGAGGATGGCCAGGTGCTCCCACCCTTGGGCGGTCTCAAGGTAATCCACATCCCCGGCCACACGCCAGGCACCGTATGCTTCTACAGCCCCCAGAGGAGACTGCTTTTTGCCGGGTGTGCAGTGCAAAACTGGTTTGGCAGGCTTTCTCTACCCCACTTCAGCTGGGACGTGGATAAAACTGGAGAATCCGTCCGTAAGCTGGCCAAATTGGACTTTGAGATAATGTGCATAGCGCATGGGCCACCTATTCTCCACGACGCAGCGCAGAGAATCGGGGAACTGTCAGACAAGGTTCAGGTAATCAGAGCAGAAAGGGGCTAGCCCTCAATAACCCCTTTGGTGCTGGGCACCCTTCCAGCGAGCCGCGCATCAATTTTGGTGGCGCTATCCAGCGCCCGCCCCAGCGCCTTGAAAAGCGCCTCCACCTTATGATGGTCATCGATCCCGGAAGGCACGTTCACATGAAGGTTTAATTTCGCCTCCTGGGCGAAGGTCTCTAAAAAATGGCGCACCAGGTCGGTCTCCAGGTCGCCGATCTTCTTCCTCTTGAAGGACGCATCTATCACGGCATATCCCCTGCCGGATATGTCCACCGCCACAGTTGCCAGCGCGTCATCCATCGGCACGATGGCATGCCCCATGCGGGCAATGCCCTTCTTATCCCCCAGCGCCTTTTTCAGCGCCTGGCCCAGAGCTATAGCCACATCCTCCACCACGTGGTGCTGGTCCCAGCCCGAGGCTTTAATCTTTATGTCAAATAAACCGTGCTGGGCGATATGAGTCAGCATATGGTCGAACATCTTGCTGCCGGTCTTGATCTCAAACTTTCCCCTGCCGTCGAGGGAGAGCGCAACGCTTATCTTTGTCTCCCCGGTCTCACGGGTAATGGTAGCTGTTCTTTTTTTTACACTTTGTCTTGCCATGTCTTCCCTCCACGAGAACAACTAAGCATCATACACTGCGCCTACCCAACCCAAGGTAGGAATGGACTCCCCTTAGATTAGCACATCTCCTTCAGCGCTTCAATGAGGGCATCGGTATGCTCCGGCTTGCCCGCGCTGATACGAAGCGAGTTCCTCAGCAGCGGGGTGTCGAAATAGCGCAGGAAGATACCCCTTTTCTGCAGCCCCTCATGAATCAAACGGGCATTCCCTTTAACCACGGCGCAAAGGATGAAATTCGCCTGAGAGGGGAACGGCTTGAGAAACTTGAGCTCTCCAAGTTTTTGGAAAAGCCGCTCCCGCTCGGAGATGATTTTTTGCACGGTGCCCTGGAGATATTCGATGTCGGCAAGCGACTCCTGGAGCGCAACCTGAGCTGCCAGGTTTATGTTATACGGCTGCTTGATCTTGAGAAGCTGTTCCGCAATCAGGGTAGGAAAAATTCCATAGCCAATGCGCAGCCCGGCGAGTCCTGCCCATTTGCTGAAGCTGCGCAACACGATCAGGTTTTCATATTTGGAAACCAGGGTGGCGATAGTCGTCCCACTAAATTCATAATATGCCTCATCGATCACCACTACCTTGCCCAGCTTAACCAGCTCCAGGATATCGCGCTGGGGGGTGGTATTACCTGTGGGGTTATTTGGCGAAGCGATGAATATAATCTTGGTTTTTTCGTTCTTTTCGCCCACTGCCTCTTTTATCCCGGCAATGTCAATGGCGTAGGATTTATCACGGGGCACATCAATAACCTTACCGCTGCAAATCTCGGTGCAGAAGGGGTACATGCCGAAGGTAGGAACGCAGTTGATCACCCCATCGCCGGGCTCAAGGAAGAGGCGCAGGATAAGGTCGATGAGTTCATCGCTGCCGGCGCCGGCCACAATGTGCGTTGCATCCACCCCAGCATATCCTGCCAATGATTTTCGCAATTCACGCTGCTCCGGGTCAGGGTAGATGTGGTAGAAGGGGTAACCGGCAAGGGCGCGCCCTACCTTTGGCGAGCAGCCATATGGATTCTCGTTGCCATCGAGCTTTATCACCCCCTCAATGGGTACACCAGCCCGCTCGCTGAGCACCTCAGGGGGTATGATGGGCTGGTATGCCTTGAGTCCCAACAGGTCGCCCCGCATCATCTTTTCGACCTCTTCACCTTGCCCCCTCCCTTTTTCGATCTCTCCACCTTGCCCCCTCCCCTTTGCGATATCGCCCATCATTCACCACCCTTCTTAAGCCTTAGCTCCGCGGCGCGGGCATGGGCGGTGAGCCCTTCCACCCTAGCGATGGTCGCCGCTGCAGGACCCAGCTTTTGTAGATCCCCATCGCTCAAAGAAACGACGCTGGTGAGCTTGAGGAAATCGCCAACACCGAGGGGGGAGCTGAAGCGGGCAGTTCCTCCGGTGGGCATCACATGGCTCGGCCCGGCAACGTAGTCACCCAGTACCTCGGGGGAGTTTTCGCCGATAAAGATAGCCCCGGCATTGCGAATCTTTTCTATGTATGAGGAGGCATCGCGCACCATTAGGGATAGGTGCTCCGGGGCATAAAGGTTAATTAGCTCAATAGCCTGCTCCATATTTGCGACCACGATTATCCGGCCCCTTTCTTCCAGCGAGCGGCGGGCAATCTGTGCTCGCTCCAGCCCTTCAAGCTGGCGCGCCACCTCCCTATCGACCTCCTGGGCCAGCCGGGAGGAGGTGGTGATCAGTATCGCAGTGGCCAGCAAATCGTGCTCCGCCTGTGCCAGTAGGTCGGCAGCGCAATGGGCAGGTGTGGCGGAATCATCCGCTAATATCACCGTCTCGGTGGGGCCATAAAGGCCATCTATAGCGACCGCGCCGAAGACTGTCCTTTTTGCTAGGGTTACGAATAAACCGCCGGGCCCGCAGACTTTATCCACTCTGGGGATGGACTCGGTGCCATAGGCGAGGGCGGCGATCGCTTGAGCGCCCCCTACCTTGAAAACCCGATCTACGCCTGCGATGTCTGCCGCCACTAGCGTAGCTGGGGGAACCTCGCCCCCCTCTCCGGGAGGAGTGGTCAGGATGATCTCCCCTACCCCAGCTACCCGGGCAGGGATCGCTGTCATCAGCACCGTCGATGGGTAGCAGGCAGTGCCCCCGGGCACATAGATGCCCACCCTCTCAAGGGGACGAACGATCTGCCCTAGCCCGCCCTCCATAAATTCCTTGAGGCTGTGGCCAAGTTGAACCTGGTGAAAGGAGCGCACCCGCTCAGCAGTGATATTAAGCGCCGCGATAAGATCTTGGTCCACCTTTCCGCAGGCCTCGCAGCACTCCTCCTTGCTTACCTCTAAAGAT
Source organism: Dehalococcoidia bacterium (assembly GCA_023129355.1). Lineage (GTDB taxonomy): Bacteria > Chloroflexota > Dehalococcoidia > E44-bin15 > E44-bin15 > E29-bin15. The sequence continues at coordinate 6,359 of JAGMCC010000010.1, forward strand.
TCGAGCGCTATCCCATCGATCCGCTTGGTAAAGTCCAACAGGGCTGCATCCCCCTTATCTCGCACCGCAGCGATGATCCGGCCCACTGCCTCCTCAGGGGTGAGCTCCACAGCGAAGGCCTCTTTTATCCTTCGCTTTACCTCAAGGGGGACTTCACCAAACTCAAAAGTGGCACGTCGTAATATTGCCTTAGCGTCTTGAAAACCACTAATTATCTTCACCTAAATACTCCCTGGCCGCCGCCACGGACTGGCTTATGGCTTTTTCCCGGAAGGCGATGAGTCGCTGGGGGGTGACATGCTGAATAACCCAATCCAGCTTATCAGGCACTGATGAAAGGAAGGGCTCAAGCTGCTCTGCATCGATCTTTTTGCTGGGGAGCAGGAAGCTTCGGGCAAATGGTGGGAAATCATCTAGGGTTACCTGGCGAGCTGCCGCAGCACAGGCGAAGTCCCGCCACTGCCGTAGGGTGGTGGTGGTTAAAAAATCGATAGTCACTCGTGGTTCCCAGTCGCAGAGCTCAGCATGAATTGCTGCCATCTTCGCTTTATCCTCCCGTTCCCGGCGATCAAGCTCGAACTGTAGCAGCCTGTCGAGCATGTTGGCCATCGGGTCTCCGCCAAGCGGTGAGAAATTGCCGAAGAAAGGGCGATAGATGTCCGTGATCCAGACCTCATCGGCAATGAGGTGGGAGAGATAGCCGGCAATGAAAGATTTCGTTGTGGCATCCAAGTTACTCCCCCGGGCAAGATCGGGATGAGCTTTGAATAGCAGACCTGACCCGCTTTCACAATCTTTGGTATCAAAGTCGAAAAAGTGAGTTTCCTTTCGGGAGACGCCGCTAACGTAGTGTACATCGGGCGAGATGGCGCCCAAAAGGTAGCTCCCCATGTTTGGGTCTACTACGGGATGATGCAGCAGCTCTGCTGCCTCTCTGGCAATGCTCAAATGAAGATAAAGCAACGGCATTTTTTGAATTTTTCGCCCTTTTCGCCCTTTAGCAGCCTTTCTTTATGACGTCGATTATACGCTCTATTCTGCCCTTCTTCGAGGGATGGGACAGCGTGTCCCGGTGGCCGATAAGGCATGACGAGGACTCAAAAATGGTATCTATAACCGTTAAGTTGTGCCTCGCTAAGGTTTCCCCGGTCTCGGTGTTTTCGATGAGCAGGTCGGCATCCTCGGGGAGAAAAGCCTCGCTTGCCCCCCAGGTGGGGATTATCTTATAGCGCTCCAGGCGATTATCCCGGGCATACTTATCGGCGATGTTCACATACTCCGAAGCCACCCTGAGGGTGGGAAGAAGACCTCCCCTTACCATTTCCCTCAAGCCATGGGCATCACGAGCAGGCAAATCTTCGCTGACCACAGCAACCACGGTTACCTTTCCGAATCCCAGTTTCAAGATTTCCTTCACCGGGCTTGAGGGAAAGCGATAGAGGTGATCGCTAAGCCAATCCTGGCCGGTGATCGCCAGATCAAAGTTCTCATTTGCCACCTGGAGGGGCATATCCTGAGGCCTGATCACCTTGATCGTCACTCCGGGCAAATCAATGGTCGGCCTGCGAGTGGCCTTTTCGCTCTCCCCACGCTCCCCACCCTCACCCATTTCACCCGAATACCCCTGGATGTTGAGGCCGGCTTTTTTAAGGAATCCTGCAGCCGGTTCTAACAGGTGCCCATCGGGCAGGGCGAGGCGAACTTTTTCGCTCTCTCCGCCCTCTATCTCACCCCCCACCTCTTCACCCTCGGTTACTTTTTCGCCCTTTGCCTCACCAACAGCAGGCAAAACTGTCTCCGCTTCAGTTTCCGCCTCAAAGGGTTGCAAGCATGTCAGAAGCTCGCTCCGATGAGCTTTTGCCAGGCCATCCCTATTGGCGATTAGGAAAGCACTTGAGGTGAGAATCCTCGCTAGTGAAAACAGGTTGTAGCTCGCAAGGTTTCCCGCCGTGGTTTCGGCGATTATTGCCAGGTCGGCGCTCTCCGGGGGGTAGACCTCACCAGCCCCCCATATGGGGAGAACGCTGAATCGCCTTAATCTCTGCCTGAGGGCAAATGATTCCGCTAGGTTCTGATACTCGCTTACGATGCGCACCCGATTAAATCCATCGTTGATCCCCCCTATTGAGGAGATCCGGGAACGGCCGCTGGCGACCACGCAAAGATCGCTCCTGCCATACCCCAGGTCCATTACCTTCACCAGGTCGCTACTGGGGTATTTCGCCAAGAGCTCCGCCACCCAGTCCAGCCCGCAGATCCCCAAATCATAATTTCCAATAGCCACCTGAATGGGTATATCTCGCTCCTGGAACACCTTAAAAAACAGGTCGGGGAATCTGGATGATTTGAGGCGATAGGAGCGCGACCGCTCATTATACCCCTCAGGCCCGAGCCCCGCTCTCTCAAGCAAAGCCGCAGTATCCTTTAAGAGTCGCCCCTTCGGTAAAGCCAGCTTCACCTGGAATTCTCCATTACCTGCCTAATCTCCGCTTCGGAGGTTAATTCACACTTTCCTCCGGTAGCCTGATCGGTTAAGCGGAAGAGGCCCTCTCCTGATACCGAAAGAAGCCATCGAAAATCACCCATTGCCTTCTGTCCCTGGTCAAGCGCAACGAGGTAGCCTGCCTCCCTCAGGGAGCGCGCTACCTCAAAGCTGGACTTGAGCCCCGTCACATCGCCGTCTTGGGAACGTACCAGAATCCTTGAGACAGGGCGCTCCTCTAGCTTCACCAGATCCATCAATTGATCCACATATAGCGCAAAACCCGATGCCGGAATGGGAGGGCCGCCCACTAGCGAGATCAGGTCATCGTATCTGCCCCCTCCCCCCACCTGCTCTTTGGAGATATAGAACTGAAACATCACCCCGGTATAGTATTCAAAACCCCTACCCGAGGCGATATCGACCTGGTAAGGGCAATCCATGGCGCCAAGCAGCTCGGCAATGCTGGCCAGGTCTCTCAGGCTGGGCTCAAACCTGGGCAAGGCATTTCCCAGGAGGGTCCTGACGTTCTCCAAAAAGCCCGGCGAGCTTTCCGTGACATCCAGTAAAAGGGCCAGCGCCCTCTTCAGGTCAACATCCTCGGTCTCAATCTCGCCCAACGCCTTTATATTCCCCTCCAGAACCTGGTCGAATATCTGAGTCTGCTCCGCAGCCCCCAATCCTAGCTCCCCAATAAGCGTCTTAATCAAGCCGGCGTGGGATAGCCTTACCTCCAGTGGACCGAGTCCCAGCTTTCCCAGCACCTCCGTTGCTAGAAGCACAAGCTCCACGTCGGCGAGGGGCTGGCTAGTTCCGATGAGCTCAACACCGCACTGCCAGCGCTCTCTCCGTTCCTTTCCCGTTTCTTCAAAGGTAAAGGTGTTTCCAACATATGAAAGCCGCGAGATCTCGCCACCTGTTAGGTTTTCCAGGAAGAGTCTCACGGTGGGGATGGTGCCCTCTGGCCGCAATACCACCCTCTCACCACTCCAGCCATCCCAGTCGAGGAAGGAATACACCCTGCCAAGCATGCCGGGGGTCAGCGTCCCAGTTGCGGTGAAAAGATGGAGATACTCCAGCGTTGGGGTTCTCACCTCCTCATAGCCCCACTTCAACGAGCAGTGTCGAAACACCTCCTCGATCTGCCGAAACTTCACAATGTCATCGGGAAGCAGGTCACGCATCCCTTTACACCGGGGCACCTTCATTCCTACCGCCTTTTACAAAGCTTCGATTATTCTACACTAATATAGTTCCGCCTTCAACAATGCGGCTTGATGAGCTTGTTCAGATAGATAGGTGACCGCCCACCGTCATTGCGAGACGCTTTACGATAAATCAACCGCGGTGAGGAGTAGAGGAGAAGATGTACGTAATACACTGTAGGTTTTACTGCGGAGGTTCTATGAAAGGGAGTGCCTCGACCCCGAGGCCGCCAGGTCGGCCGACACTTCGGCCTAGATCGGGGGATGCTTCGGCCTAAATCTGGGTCGCGATGACGGGTTCAGCAAACGAGTGATAATGTATCACCAATGTAATGGATGAGCACACTTGATTGTAAAAAGACCACGACACAGCTATAATGAATTGATAATATGCGGTGGCATCTGGTATGAGAAAGCTTTGGCTTTTACTTATAGCGCTCGGGTTGCTCATCCTCTTTATACCCGGTGAAGCAAGCGCTGCCAACCCTCAGGTGGATGTCCTCAGGGTTGAGGGGACGGTCAACCCTGTCCTCGCTGGCTATATTGACCGCGGGATAGGACTGGCTGAGGAGCATGGCGCCACCGCCTGTATTATTGAGATGGATACACCCGGGGGACTTGATAGCGCCATGCGCGACATTGTGAAGCGTATCCTGGAGGCCGATGTCCCGGTAGTGGTCTATGTGCCACCGGGATGCAGGGCTGCCTCGGCGGGGGCCTTTATCACTCTGGCATCTCATGTAGCGGCGATGGCACCGGGCACCGGGATCGGCGCTGCCCACCCCGTGGCCCTGGGCGAGGATGGGATGGATGAGACCATGGAGGAGAAGGTGGTCAACGATGCCGTCGCTTATATTATAAGTATCGCCGAGGCGAGAGGCCGCAATGCTGACTGGGCCGAGGCTGCGGTAAGGGAGAGCAGGTCAAGCCCCGCCTCGGAGGCCCTGGAGCTGGGGGTTATCGATATTGTGGCCGATAATTTGGATGATCTCCTCCTCCAGCTTGATGGACGGCAGGTGACACTCTTAAGCGGAGAGGAGGTCACGCTGCAGACCGATAGTGCTGAGATAAATTACACCGACATGGGGGCCATAGAGCGCTTTCTCTTCACCATCGCCGACCCAAATATCGCCTACATCCTGCTGAGCCTGGGGATGCTTGGAATTATGCTAGAGCTATACAATCCGGGGGCGATCTTCCCCGGGGTTGTGGGTGCCATCTGTCTTTTGCTTTCCTTCTATTCCTTAGGGATGCTCCCGGTTAACTATACGGGGGTGTTACTGATCGTACTCGCCTTTGGGCTCTTTGTAGCTGAGGTTTTCATCACCAGTCATGGGTTGCTTGCCCTGGGCGGCATCGCTTCATTAACCGTGGGCTCGATGACCTTGATGGGCAGCCCCTATTTTCAGATTAATCCTGGAGTCATCGCCGGGGTGGTGATCGTGGTCAGCGTCGTTTGCGTATTTGTCATCGGGGCCATCGTGCGAACCCACCGAAGGCGACAGCAGACGGGGCGAGAGGCGATGGTGGGCATGGTGGCGGTCGCCAAAACAAACCTTGATCCAACAGGAACCGTGTTCGTACACGGGGAACGCTGGCAGGCCACAGTGGATGAAGGAAAGGTCGAGCCAGGAGAGGAGGTGGTGATAACCAAGGTCGAGGGCTTAAGACTAAGTGTAACCAAGAAAAATAGAGGAGGTGAATAAAAATGGATTATCTGATAATTGTTGGCGTAGTGGCGGCGCTGTTACTCATCCTGCTGCCAGCGGCCATAAAGATCGTCTACCAGTATGAGGCTGGCGTGGTGTTTCGGCTGGGCCGATTGGAGAGGACGAGAGGACCGGGGATACGCTTTATCATCCCCTTCCTCGACCGCATGCGCAAGATAGACACCCGGGTGATCACCATGGATGTGCCCTCTCAGGAGGCGATCACCAGGGACAATGTAACGCTGAAGGTGAATGCAGTGGTCTACTTCAGGGTGATGCACCCGGAGGCTGCTGTAGTTGAGGTCTATGACTATCAGCTGGCCACCTACCAGATTGCCCAGACCACCTTGAGGAGTGTGCTGGGCCAATCCGAGCTTGATGACCTGCTGGCGCACCGCGAGAAGATAAATCAGCAGCTTCAGCAGATCATCGATGAACAGACGGAGCCCTGGGGGATCAAGGTGAGTGTGGTGGAGGTAAAGGATGTGGAGCTTCCCAGCACAATGCAGCGAGCGATGGCGGCACAGGCTGAGGCAGAGAGGGAGAGGAGAGCCAAGATCATCCACGCTGAGGGCGAGCTGCAGGCTTCTGAAAAGTTAGCTGAGGCGGGCGCAATAATCGGCAAGGAGCCGACAACACTGCAATTGCGCTATCTACAGACCCTAACCGAGATCGCCACCGAGAAGACCCAAACTCTGGTATTCCCCCTGCCCCTGGATCTGCTCAGCGCCTTCATGCCAAAGAAGGATAAGACAGAATAAGCCTAGTTTGAGGGCCTGAACCGAGAAAGGCGGTGGCGGCATGACTGTCATTGGGCAAGCCCTCTTATTCGCCACAGGGGGTGGGCAGGGGTGGAGCCCTTGATAGTGATACCTTTGGGTGATTTCACCCAGGTCGCTAGGTCGATACGAGCATTCTTATAGTCCGACCGGCCGGACCGCGCATTATCCCTCGATTACATAGGGAAGTATGATGCCATCCCTATGCCTGCCACCACCCTTGAAGAGCATAGTCGTCGCCTTGGCGATAATATCTATGTAGCTTCCGTCTCCCAGGACACACCTGAGGCAGATACAACCTCAAAATGATTCTCGTGGGGTTTTGATAGCTGAACCTTGGCTCTTTTGTATAAGCCATAACTTAGCCTCCTTGCTGCTTGGAATCTACTGCCAACCAGGCATCCCGTCAAGTTCAAACCAAAAAGCATTGATGATTGACACGGGGCTTGGAAGTTAATAGTCTTTAGCAGGCTGATAATAATATCCCCTACAATAAGGTGAATTGGAGGAGCAAATGACTCATTCCAAAGGATATGCGGGAAGTATTCTGCGGGTGAATCTTTCTGACGGGAGTAACAATAAGGTGCCAACTGAGGATTATGAGGATCTCTTTCTGGGGGGGAGAGGGATAGCTGCTAAGGTATATTGGGATGAGGTCCCCCCCAGGATCGACGCCTTCGATCCGGAGAATAGGCTAATCTTCATAACGGGTCCCGTTGCTGGCGTTCCAGGTTTTGCCGGATCTCGATGGCAGGTTTGCGGGAAATCCCCCATTCACGATCGATTTTCCTATTGCAATTTGGGTGGCTCCTGGGGTGCTGAGCTTAAATTCGCTGGTTATGATGGCCTTGTTGTCTATGGGAAGGCAGATAGGCCGGTCTATCTGTTGGTCGATGGGGAGCGGGTGGAGATAAGAGAGGCGACTCATCTTACAGGCATGGGCGCCATCTCCTGCCGGGAAAGGCTGAAGGAGGAACTAGGAAGAGCCTTTCGTGTGGTAACTGTAGGTGCAGCGGGTGAGAGTAGAGTGGTCTTTGCTAGTCTGGTGGCGGATAATGATTCCACTGGCTCAAGTGGGTTGGGCGCAGTAATGGGCTCTAAAAATCTGAAGGCTATTGCGGTAAGAGGGACCAGAAGGAAGGTCGACGTAGATGACGTGGAGAAGGCTCGGAAATTGAGGGAACGGCTGCGCCTGGAATTGAAGAGCAGGTTTGCATTTGACCAAATAATATTGCCCTCCTTGCTGAACCCAGACAGGATGAAGAAAGATGTGTGCTATGGCTGCAGCAGCGGGTGTATGCGCCTGACCTACAGGGCTATGAGCGGGATAACAGGGAAATTCATGTGCCAGGCTGGTCTTTTCTATGAAGTTCGAGCGAAGCGCTATTACGGGGAGCTAAACGAGGTTCCCTTTGAGGCTACCAAGCTCTGTGATGATTACGGGGTCGATACCCATGCCATCGAGACCATGATAATGTGGCTCTCGAGGTGCTACCAGACCAAGCTTTTAACAGATGAACTGACAGGCATACCCCTCTCCAAGATTGGGAGCAAGGAATTCATCGAGACGTTGCTAAGCAGAGTGTCCCACCGCGATGGTTTCGGCGATGTTCTGGCTAATGGCACCCATAAAGCGGCGGAAACCCTCGGCAGTGAGGCCCAAGAATTGATTACCGACTATTTAACCAAGACTGGCTACAATTCCATTTACGGGGCCAGGTTATATATTACCACCGGCCTTTTCTATGCAATGGAGCCAAGGCTGCCTATTCAACAGCTTCATGAGATCAGTGTGCTGAACATGTTGTGGGCGATGCGGGCAGCAGGGATGGAGAATATCCAAGTTACCTCTGAGGTTATGCGCGCCGTAGCGAAGCGGTTCTGGGGGAGCGAGATAGCTGCCGACTTTTCCACCTATGAGGGGAAGGCCCTGGCCGCGGCCAAGATCCAAGACCGTCAGTACGCCAAGGAATGCCTCGTCCTGTGTGATTTCCTATGGCCCATTTCCCACAGCGGGCTCTCCGAAGACCATGTTGGCGACCCTACCCTGGAGAGTCAGGTTTGTGCCGCAGTAACGGGGAGGGATATCGATGAGCGGGGCCTATACAAAATTGGGGAGAGGGTCTTTAACCTGCAGCGGGCTATTCATATCAGGGAAGGACACAAGGGAAGAGAAGATGACTGTCTGGAGGAGTTCAATTTCACTGTCCCCTTAAAGGGCGACTTCGGCAACCCCGGTTGCATAGTTCCGGGCAAAGATGGCGAAATCCTTTCCAGAAAGGGGATGGTTGTGGAGCGGGAGAAATTTGAACAGATGAAGGACGAATTCTACCAAATCCGTGGTTGGGATGTCCCCACCGGTTTTCAGAAAAGGGCTAAGCTGGAAGAGTTGGGTCTGGGAGAGATTGCAGAAACACTAGCGGGCGAAGGCTTGCTGGCTGAATAATTCTAGACTCTAAGCGTGACATCCCCTGCGGCAATGGTCACCAGGCTGCCATCGGTGCGCCTGAGTAGCAGGTTGCCATCCTCATTCACTGCCTCGGCAACGCCCTCCTGCACCTCATCGCCGCAGCGCACCACTACCTTTTTCCCTAAGGTCTCCAGGCGCCGGCGCCACTCACGATCGATCGGCTCGCCGCGACGCAGCGCACTATATAGCGCTTCAAATTCGCCAAGCAGCGAGCAGAGCATCGTTAGCCGGGAAACGTGCTGCCCAAGCACCTCCT
>JAGMCC010000100.1 GCA_023129355.1 Dehalococcoidia bacterium
ACGATGGCTCCCTCCAGCCCCACCACAGCGCAACTCAGCACCTTAGCAAGCATCTTTTCGAACCACGGCCTCGACTATGCCAAATCCCATTTCAGCATTCCGCCGTTGTATTTGGATAGACATTATAATATTAAATTGGAACCGATCAAATTATCCCCTATTCGTGCGATCGAAGAGAAGTCAATACCCCACTGTCCTTCCGAGCTGAAAGCGGCGCAACCTCCACTGTCATTGCGACCCGAATTCCTATTGTCATTGCGAGCCGCAGCCCTGAGTTTAGCTCAGGGGCAGCGAAGCAATCCCCGCGATACATTACTGACCACCCCACCCAGATTGCTTCGTCCCCCGACAGGTCGGGGTCCTCGCAATGACGGGACGACACTCGTTATTACTGCAGACTCATACCGTCATTGCGAGCAGAGCGAAGCAATCCCTACAATTCTTCATACAGTTCCCGCCAACCCTTGTTTATACTATTTATTAAGTCAATTTTTTTCTGCCTCGAACCGCCCTTGATCTGTTTCTCCCCAAAAATGGCATTCTCTATATCCTCAAATACTTCATAGTACACAAGTTTGGTGATTTTGTATTTCCTGGCAAATCCATCAACAAGTTTTTCCTTGTGTTCATAAACCCTTCTTATTAAGTTGTTGGTAACGCCCGTATAGAGTACCGTATTACTCTTGTTGGTCATTATATAAACGTAGTATTGCCTATTCATCGCAAGTTTGAGGCAGGCTCTCGCCTATCTTACAATGGGGGTATGCCCTTGTCAATTTTGTACCTCGCAATGACGATTTAAAGAGTACTTCTCAATGATATGTTTCCAGACCTCGTTGTCGTTGCCAGCATCACGGTAGAGCATTCTGCGTTGTCATTGCCATCCGAATGCGGTGCCACTTCTACTGTTATCGCTAGCCGAGACCCTATTGTCATTGCGAGCGGAGCGAAGCAATCCCCGCGATAGATGACTGACCACCCCACCCAGATTGCTTCGTCGCTAGTGCTCCTCGCAATGACGAAAAGTGATAGGCTGACAGGTCAGGGTCCTCGCAATGACAACTGAAAGAGTGTCTCTACTATGGCGGGGCGCTGGTTGGTGGGGTCAGGCTTATTATCAATAATGAGAAGGGCTCCCCGATATTCGGGGAGCCCTTCTCAAAATCGCATCCCGGGCTGGACCCGGGCGCTTCTACTGTATGAGGCACAGCTTAGCCTCTTTCACCCATCAATCTTGATTACGGCCACACACCCTGGTAACCATCCGTCAGGGGATTGGGACAGGTAGGGCATGCTGAGTAAACGTTTCCGGTGTCATCGATGTACCAGATGTAGTGGTTGGTGTCGAGACAGCCTTCGCAAGATGCATTGTTACAGTTGTCATCACCAGCTGCATCGTGACAACCGTCGGGCAGGGTTCGCAGTATTCCCCCACTGGTTACTAGCGCGCACAGGTCGAGGACCTCAGCGGTAACGTTCCCTCCCAGAGCAATGTCAATGATAGTCGCGTTACCGATAGTTGGCGGCAGATTCCCGTTGTGGCTAGTCGCGTACTCGATTACCCCGTTCTGGAGCTGTGGTTTCACCGACTCGTAAGCGCTCTCGTGGGCTGTGCCGAATACTCCACCGACGGCCATGATCACCACACCAGCCAAAATTGCCAGAATCACCATCACGATCAGCAGCTCGATCAGGGTGAAGCCTCGCTTGCCGCCAAGGCGCGTGAGTCCCCATCTCTTCAACCTTTTCATCTCCTTTCACCTCCTTTCTTTTTAATTTTCTCTATTATGAGCATATTATACTATTTAATGCAATATTATACTATTTGCGATAAACATATCACAAATATGCCAGTTTGTCAAGCCTTTTTCTGCTATTTTTAATAATTGCGAGCAAAGCCGAAGTTCCGAGCCGGAGTCCTACCGTCATTGCCACGAAAATACCCTGATATATCTGGATGAACTCTACGCCCGTGTCATTCCCGCATTTATCTGTCATTCCCGCGCAGGCGGGAATCCAGGACGATCGGTCTCCGGGTTCCTGCTTCCGTAGTACTGATAGACAAAGCCCGGTGCGAACATGCAACATTTTCCCACCCGCCCGCCCTGAGAGGTATTACCGGGGGAGGCCGATAGGTCGGCCGACACTTCGGCCCACCCCCATGCCCCTGCCAGAGGGGATTCCCCTCTGGACACCCCTTTACAACTCTTGCCTGGTGAAACCCACGAGTTGTTGGAGCGGATGCTCCAACTTACACATAAACCGAGACCCCCTCCCCTTTATAGCTCCTCAATATTGAAGCGTGCTGTACGCGCCTAATATATCAGTGACACGATGCCGCTGGCCGGTTTTTACCCGTTGTTGCCACGAAAATACCCTGATATATCTGGATGAACTCTACGCCTCTGTCATTCCCGCATTTATCTGTCATTCCCGCGCAGGCGGGAATCCAGGACGACCGGTCTCCGGGTTCCTGCTTCCGTAGTACTGACAGACAAAGCCGGTGCGAATATGCAACATTCTCATACTCCGTGGTGCCGCTGGCGAGCGGCATGTTGGATTGCGAGCCGAAGGCGAAGAATCTCACTTAGATTATTCGGTCGCCTTGGTCTCTCAGAATGGCATAATAACGGGGGTGAGACACTGACCCTGAGAGGAACGAAAGGGAAGGGTGACAGTTAGTGACTGTCTTTAGAGCAAACCGGTGTACCAATCCAGGATGCCTTGCCCCCACAGGAGGGCGACCATAGTTGCCACAGCGAGGAAGGGACCAAAGGGGATGGGGTCCTTGCCCCTCCTCAGCCGGACTATTAGCAGGGAGATAGCCACCACCCCGCCACTCAGGATACCTAATAGTAAGGCGACGAACACCAGTGGGAAGCCGGTGACTATGCCGATGAGCCCGGCGAGCGTTACGTCCCCGAGGCCCATACCGCCGCCTACGCTTCGATAACGCCAGAGCGCGATTAGATATGCTGAACCCATGAAGCCAAAGCCCACCGCGCCTCCCAGAAGGGCGTTCAGAATCCCCGGGCTGGGCCACTGACTAAAGCCGTTCCAGAAGGAGGAAAAAATCAGCGCCAGTACCATCGCCGGGTAAACCACGATGTCGAGGATCAGCCGTCTCTCCAGGTCGATGGCGAAGATCACCAGGAAGAGGCAGGAATATATGAGGGCGATAGCGAGCTGAAGGCCGGGGCCGTAGTGCCATGTGAGTGAGGCGAAGATGAGCGCGGTGGCCAGCTCCACAAGGGGGAGCCGCAGGGGGATTTTGGCCCCGCAGTAACGGCAATGGCCACGCAGCCAGAGGTAGCTGAAAAGGGGCACCAGATCCCGAGCCCGGAGCTTCTGGTTGCAGGATTCGCAGTGGGAGGGCAGTCTAATTATGGACTTGCCGGTGGGCAGACGGTCGATGCACACATTCAAGAAGCTGCCCACAGCGAGGCCGAGAAGGGCGAAGATAGCGATTGCTATTGAAGTGGTCATAGAATTTTGAGGATCAGCCCCACGTTCACCATAAACTCGGCGAGGGGGAAATCTTCAGGATAATGTATCGGAGGTTCCAGGGGTTGGACGGTGCGCCCGGTTAACGCAGCCACGTTTAGCGCAAAGGGCACACTGGCAGCGCTAGCACCGCTGAGATAGATGGGCACCTCTGGGTCCAGGGGGTTGTCTATGTTGCTCTCGTTGTAGGTCTCTACGGTGCGCCTTATCTCATCGCTAATCCGACCCACGGCGTAGTCTTGAGTGACTACCTCTTCACCGAGAAAGACGCTGCGTATAAGGACTGGGACGTCATCAACCCCAATGACCAGTTCTATGCTATTGCTTTCACCATTGGCAATAATGGCATCCTTTTGGTTTACCGCTCTCATTAGAGCCAGCGGCTTCAGGTCAAGAGCGTGAGGACTTACCCCCGCCACGCGAAGCACCTCCATGAAGTCAAGGAGCGGTTCCTTGGGAACAGCGAGCACGAAGATTTGTATTTGATCGGTTTCTGTAGGTAGGGCCTGCCAATGAAGGTAATTCTCCTCTTCGGAAACCGTCATGAGCCTCCTCACCTCGCGGGGAACCACGCTCTCCAGCTCCCTCGTGCCTACCTTGGGCATGCTTATCACCCGGGATACTGCCCTCAGTCCAGGGGGGGCACAGACCATCCGGCTCTTGCTAACCTCTCTCCCCTCTAAGGCGCTCTTGATTGCCTCGCCCAACTCTTCAGGATCAGCCACCCTGCCCATTTTAAAAAGATCGGGATTGAAAGACACGCTGTCCCAGGACTCAATGGAATCCTTGTAGAAGCTGACTAGTCTCAGGTCGGTGCCCTCGATGCTCAAGGCTATAATACGCTTTTCACCCATCCTGCCGCCAATTTGCAGAGTCGGAAAGCTCGGCATTCTCAGCGCTGGTATTCTTAATTTTCTTGGCGCAGCCTCCGCCTCAGCCATAGCCTTCCTCTCCACCTTCTGCTCCGCCTTAGCCTTAGCAATCTCCTCAGACTTAGCCTCCTTCTCCGCCTTAGCTTTAGCTTTCTGCTCTGCTTTAGCCATGGCTATCTCTTCCGCCCTGGCCTTCTCCTCCGCCTCAGCTTTAGCTTTCTGCTCTGCTTTGGCCTTAGCTAACTCCTCCGCCTTGGCCTCCTCCTCTGCCTTTGCCTTAGCCATCTCTTCTGCCTTAGCCTTTTCCTCCGCCTTAGCTTTAGCCTTCTCCTCAGCAATGGCTTCAGCTTTAGCCATGGCTATCTCTTCAGCCCTGGCCTT
>JAGMCC010000101.1 GCA_023129355.1 Dehalococcoidia bacterium
TCAGGCGCTCGATCCGCTCTATAGCGGCGTCCACCAGCTCGATCGCCGTGACCTCTTTGCGCCGCACCAGCTCTGCCTGGGCGGTGGCATCGAGGAAGGCCAGGTCATCCAATTTTGCCATATCTATCCACCTTTCGTGATGTGCCAATCACATGGATTTCGTACAACAGCCCCAAAGGTAAAATCGGATAATTGTACTTTACTGAGACTGCTGAAATAGGCGCAATCAACCCCCTAATCCCCCAATCTTGGGGGATTTATTAAAGCTGCCCCGATACATCGGGGAGACCCCCGGCCCCGATATAATCGGGGCACCTCTTTTTCGGCAGTCTCCTTACTATTTTTACTCGTCACCAATGGCAAATCTGAACCGCGTTTTTCAGCAAGATCAGGTGGGTGTTACCAATCCATTATCAGCAATGACCTGTTTGTACCAGAGCGCGCTATCTTTGAGAATGCGCTGCTGTGTTTCATAGTCCACCCAGATAAGGCCAAAACGCTGCGCGTAGCCCTTGTTCCACTCGAAATTGTCAATGAGCGACCATACAAAATAGCCAGCCAGGGGCACGCCACATTTAATGGCACGTTGGGCAGCGGCAAAATGTTGGCGCAGGTAGTTCAACCGCCGCTGATCCCGTATCCGTCCATCCTTATCGGGACCATCGGAATAGCTCGCACCGCTTTCGGTGATATAGAGCTTGCCGGGCTGGTATTCAAAATGTAACCGGTTCAGCAACTGGTAAAGGCCATCGGGATTAATAGGCCAGCCCATATCAGTACACTCTACCTCAGATACCGAGGAGACAGGCGGCTGGTTCTCGCCTTCAGGTACGACTTCGTCGCGCAACACTATAGTGGTGTAATAGTTAACCCCCAGGAAATCGGTCTGGGCAGCGATGGCTTCCATATCGCCTGGCTCGACGAAAACCAGGCCCTCCGCCGGCAGATTGCCATCAGCGATGTGCTCGGCCACCTGATCAGCGGGATAGTGTCGCCCATAAAGCGGATCGAGATACCAGCGATTGAACTGGCCGTCTAATTTACGGCCGACCCGAAGGTTGTCAGCGCTGGAGGAGGCCAGCACAATCGGAATACAGACGAGGGTGATACCAACCTCGGCGCCAGGGCTGTTACGGCGCAGCACCGGCACCGCCCAACCGTGGGAGAGCAGCAGATGGTGGATAACTTTAAGCGAGGTGGGAGTATCTTTCAGGCCCGGCGCATGTTCGCCGATTTGATGGCCTAAAAATGCTACCGAAAACGGCTCGTTGTGGGTAATCCAGTGCTTCACCCGGTCCCCCAGGTGGCGGCTGAGAACATCGGTATACTCTACGAAGGCTTCGGCAGTCGAACGTGCGGCCCACCCACCCTCGTCTTGCAGGCTCCGGGGCAGGTCCCAGTGATACAGGGTCGGGAAAGGCTCGATCCCTGCTTCCAGCAGCCCATCCACCAGGCGACTGTAAAAATCCAGCCCAGCCTGATTCACTTTTCCACGCCCAGCAGGCAAGATGCGGGGCCAGGACACCGAGAAGCGATAGGCCTTAAGGCCCAGCTCTTTCATCAGCGCGATATCTTCAGGCCAGCGGTGGTAGTGGTCACAAGCTACATCGCCAGTGCTGCCATCTTCAATATTGCCAGGGGTGTGGCAAAAGTGATCCCAGATCGATTCGCCCTTACCATCCTCGTCCCAGGCCCCCTCGATCTGGTACGCTGATGTGGCTGCCCCCCAGAAAAAGTCATCAGGGAAAGTAATAACGTGTGAGGTCATCGAATCTCCTCCAATCTGCTACTGGCATTTGCAGGCAACATCCGCGTTGACGCACGCAAGTTCGCCCTTTACCCCAGTCGCTTTAAGTCCGTGCTTTTTGGGGACGATCCCTCCACTCGACCGCTCACCGCAGCAGGTGAATTATCTACAGCGTGATAATAAGATCGCCGTCGCTCTGCTCCACCGCATAGCGAGTGATCGGCATCTTGGCCGCACCACTAATGTTCTTACCCTCAAGGTCATAGGTGGAATGGAAGAGACTGCAGCAGCGCAGCTTGGCTTCCCCGGGTACCGGGTCAATCTTGCGTCCGAAATGTGTGCAGCGGTCCTCAAAGGCGAGATAGCGGTCATCCTCGGTTCTCAGGAGAAGAACAGGTTTAGAGAGCCCGCCGCCTCTGAGATAAACTGCTCCTCCCTTTGGCAAGGGCTCAGGCATTTGGCTGAGCTTCACCTGCACCTTACTCCCTTCAAGGCTCCACAGGTTGCTGCCCAACGGCTTCGTCTCGCAGATCCCCAGCACAGCTTTGAAAATACTCATAGCCTTCCTCCTATCTAAGCTTTTTTCACGCTATCGTATATCTCCTGAGCCTCTTTCGGGGTGGCATTTTCGTGGATGATGGCGCGCAGCGCCCGGATCATGGCCACCGGGAAATCGTTTTGCCACACGTTCCTCCCTAGGTTCACCCCTACAGCCCCTTTCTGAAGGCCATCATGGACAAAGTCGAAAACCTCGCGCTCCGTGTCCACCTGAGGACCGCCCGCCATAACCACCGGAACGGGACAACCCGCAGTAATCTTCTCAAAGCCTTCACACCAGTAGGTTTTTACCACGCGTGCGCCAAGCTCGGCGGCGATGCGACTGCACAGAGCAAGATAGCGGGCGTCTCGCTTCTCCAGCTCTTTACCCACAGCGGTAACCGCCATCACCGGGATACCATACTTTTCGCCCTCATCAACGAGCTTAGATAGATTCAGTAGCGATTCATGCTCATAGTCACTGCCTACGAAGATGGAGATGCCTATAGCAGCTACATTTAGGCGAATCGCCTCTTCCATGGAGGTGGTTAACCCTTCATTGGCCAGGTCTTTTCCCACCACGCTGGTGCCCCCGGAAACCCTGAGGATGGTAGGTTTAGCGCTATCGGGCTCTACCGATGAGCGCAATACGCCCCTGGTAACAAAGATGGCGTCGCAATAAGGGAGAAGAGGCTTGATAGTCTCGCCCGGTTTCTCCAATTTCCTGGTGGGCCCCTGGAAATACCCATGATCTATCGGTAAAAACAAACATCGGCCATCCGATTGGATAAGTTGTGCCATGCGATTTTTCATTCCCCAATCCATGATATTAATAACCCCTTTCTCAAGTGGTGTGTCCGTAGTTTAGTGATTCGATTGCCGTTAGTCAAGTTGCCTTTATCACCAGCCCTTTTGTGCCTTTGGTAAAATGTAAAAAAAGACACCTCAACGTAAGCGCAAGGTGCCTTTCGCGGAACTAGAGTATATATTTAACCCTTGTGGTTAATCCGAGGAGGGTAGCGGCCTGGGCTCCTGCATCTCCATCTCCTTATTGCAACAAACCACCGCGCCCTCGCCGGCCTTAACACATAATACCTCGGTGTTACATACCGGACACTTAAACCGCTTACCCAATTGATTTGCCACTGGCCATCCCTCCTTTTTCTGTAGGCCTACTTCTTGAGGGTCATCGGCTGACCGCAGCAAGTTATCTTGCCATCGCCAGCCTTGGTAACAATGAACTCGGTGCCGCACTTCTCACAGAAGTATCTCTTGCCCACTTCGTTCGCCAATTTTACACCACCTTCCGGTCTCAATAAATCCTTCATAATTATAGCCTGCTTCCAAAGCCTGGTCAACACCTTGTACTAGTCCAGTACGTTCGGGACATATCACCGCCGCCATTGTCGCCGTCATTGCAACCCCGATATTTATAGAGATTTTTACCTACTCGTTCCAGAAAAAGCGGGTGGAAATTATCTTTTTAGTCTTAGGGTTGAACTGGAAGAAGGCCACGCCGTGATGGTTGGCCCCATCTGCCTTGGCATCGAAGACACAGGAGGTGTACCAGCCACCAGAGCGAAGCCCCGATATCTCAAGGCTCAAATCATTGCCCGCCCCCTTGAGGAAATCGCCTGCTGCTATCTTCTCGCCGGCGGGAAACTCGATTGTGGCACCGGGATCGAAGAGACGCGCGAAGGCAGCTTCGTCCGCTCTATTTACAGCAGCGGCAAAGGCGTTGACCACTTTTATACCCTTCCTCAGGATACCCTTGTACATCGCCCCCAGGTATTCGACCACCCGCTTGAGTCCCTGTATCTTGATCATCGTGCCGAACTGAGCCATAGAGGCGCCTACACCCTTAAAGCCATTGCTCTTCAACAAGGTGATCGCGTTTCTGCCAAAGTCCCAGTGGGCGCGGAGGCTCTCGATTTTAAGCTCGCCGTCCTCCTCCACGCCGCGGTAGATCAGATAGCAATGCACTTCAGTGACGGCACCATTGGCCAGTGTGGTGTGGATCGATACCTCCCGCACCATCTCGTTGCCGATGACGATGTCCTGATGGACGGTGAATTTGATCTTATTCGGGCCGATGAAGATATCGTAGAAACGGCCAAGGCCGTCCTTGCCTTTGCGTAAATCCTTGCCTTTGCGGTTCATGCCGGCGCCCACCGGGTCCTCTACAATAGCCGATGAAGAGAACAGGTTCAGCCAGCCCTCTCGGTCATGCTTATCAACAAGTTCCGGCGATCTGTTGACCAGTTCGATCAATTTATCCTTATCCATGGCATACAACCTCCTTTAGCAGACTATTAATAAGCAATCTCGCCTTTTCCCACCCATCCGCCCTGAGACATGTTTCTGCTCCGATATATCGGAGAGACCCCTGCCCCCTCCGCTTTGCGAGAGTCCGACTTATCGGACGATTATAGGCCGAAGCGTCGGCCGACCTGTCGGCC
>JAGMCC010000102.1 GCA_023129355.1 Dehalococcoidia bacterium
AAATCTACTCCTACAGACCTGGCAGTTGATTTGGCTGCCCGTCTCGGCGTAACCCTTATCGGTTTTGTCCGGGGGAAGCAAATGAATGTCTACACCGAGGGCTGGAGGGTGATCGGTGATTGAGGGTTCAGATAGCGATGCCAGGTTAATAGAGGGAATCCTGCGCCTGAAGAGGGAGAGAAATGCCATTATTCTCGCCCACAACTATCAGTTGGGCGAGGTTCAGGATATCGCGGACTTCGTGGGCGATTCCTTGGAATTGAGCCAGAAGGCGGCCCAGACAAGTGCTGCGGTAATCGTATTCTGCGGGGTTCTTTTTATGGCGGAGACAGCCTCCATCCTCTGCCCCGATAAAAAAATCCTGCTGCCAGATATTCATGCCGGTTGCGCCATGGCCGATATGATTACCGCCGAAGGGCTGCGAAAGAAAAAGAAAGAGCACCCGGGGGCTACGGTTGTCTGCTATGTCAACTCCTCCGCCGAGGTCAAAGCGGAATCGGATGTCTGCTGTACCTCTGCTAGTGCGGTCAATATCGTTGAGAAGCTGCCCGAGGGGAGGGAGATTTTATTTGTGCCCGACCAATATCTGGGTCATTATGCCTCTACCAAGACGGGGAGGGAGATGATCCTCTGGCCTGGCTTCTGCCCTACCCATGCCAGGATAAAGTCGCAGGACATCGTCAGGCTGAAACAGGAGCATCCAGAGGGCAAAGTAGTGGTCCACCCGGAATGTAGACCGGAGGTAATCGCCCTTGCCGATGAGGTGCTGAGCACAGGGGGCATGTGTAGATTCGCACGTAGCACCATGGCCGCAGAGGTGATTGTGGGGACTGAGCTTGGAATAATACATCGGCTGAGGAAGGAGAACCCGGATAAGAGGTTTATCCCCGCCTCCGAGCAGGCGGTCTGCCCCCAAATGAAGCTCATCACTCTGGAGAATGTCCTCTGGTCCCTTGATGAGATGGCACCTGAGGTCAAGGTTCCGGAGGAGATTCGCCTCAGGGCGAAGGCCGCAGTGGATAAGATGCTGGAAGTGGGATAAAGGGCATCGATGGATAAGAAACTTGAAAATCTGGTGGGCATCATCGGGGAGATGGGGAGCCTACTGGTAGCCTATTCGGGTGGTGTCGACAGCACCCTTCTGCTCAAAGTGGCCAAAGATGTTCTGGGAGACAGGGTGATAGCAGCTACCGCAAAGTCACCCACATATCCAGAGAGGGAATATGAGCAGGCTAGGGCGATGGCAAGTAAATTGGGGGTTAAGCTTCTCATTGTTGTTACCCAGGAGTTAGCTCACCCTGAGTTTTTTCAAAATCCGCCCAACCGCTGCTACTACTGTAAAAAGGAGCTTTTTGGAGAGTTACGCAAGCTCGCTGACCAACACGGATTGAACTGGGTGGTCGATGGCACAAACTGTGATGACTCAGGAGACTTCCGCCCCGGAGAGCAAGCGGCTTTGGAGATGGCAGTAAGAAGCCCGTTAAAAGAAGTGGGGCTGACCAAGCAGGAGATCAGGAGCCTTTCCAAGAAGATGGGGCTTTCAACCTGGAACAAGCCATCTCTGGCCTGCCTTGCCTCCAGGTTCCCCTATGGCGACAGGATCATCCTTAGCGGACTGCAAATGGTAGCCGAGGCCGAAGACTATCTCCACAGCCTGGGGTTTGAACAGGTCAGGGTCAGGCACCATAATAGCGTGGCTCGCATCGAGGTTATCCCCGAGGACATGGGGCGGTTTTACCAAGCGGAGCTCTGCCTTCAAGTGGTGGAAAGGTTAAAGCTCATTGGTTATACTTACGTAGCCTTAGATCTTCAAGGATTTAGATCGGGAAGCATGAACGAGGTTTTAGGGTAGTGGCAAGCAAGAAGGTTGTCTTAAACCTTCGTCTCACTCAGCACAATACTGCTGGCGCATCGCTTCTAAAGGTCTTCCAGAGCAGCCATTAGTTCATCCTGGCTCATAAAGGCTCCAATCTGAATATACTTGATAACCCCCTGCTCATCTATAAAGAAAGTAGCCGGTATGGATGTAATTTTATATGCACTGACCACATCCCCCTCACTGTCCACGGCTACTGTAAAGCCGAGGCCTTCAGCCTCGGCATACTGCTGCACTTTATCGATATCCTCCCCTATGTTAATCGCAATAAAATTCATCTCCTGCCCCTTTTCCTCGAAAGCGGCCTTGAGGAATGGCATCTGATAACGGCAATATCCACACCATGTGGCCCAGAAATTGAGTAAAACGGGCTGGCCTCGCAGCTCGTTCAGTGTCACTGTCTCTCCATCAAGAGTGGAGATTGTAAAACCTGGGGCCTGGGCGCCAACCTCCGGCGCGGCTGTAGAACCGCCACAACTTGATGTTGCAAGGGCAACCAGCAAGCTGAGTACTATCCATCGCTTTATTTTTTCTCGATTCATAATGCTCCTTCTCATTCAGAAATCAGGATAGATATGGACAAGGGTATCGGTAAGCATCAGTATTCCCACTGCTATGAGCAATATTCCGCTGATAATGGAGATTACAGTGGACCGGCGCCTGAGCCATCTGATAACTGGGAGCGCAGTTCCCAGCGCCAGACCGACAGCGATAAAGGGCAGCCCCAGTCCCAGCGAATAGACAGCGAGCAAGTAGACCCCCTCCCACGCCGTTTGTGAAGCCGCAGCCATGGTCAGGATCCCACCCAGTATGGGACCCACGCAAGGCGTCCAGCCTAACGAGAACGCAGACCCCATCAGCATAGAGCGCAGATATCCAGTGCGTCCACTAAATGACCGGCTGAGGCGCATCTCGTAGTTGAGCCAGGGTATCCTGGTAGCAGCCAGGAGGAATACCCCAAATAGCAGAAGTATAACGCCCCCTATTGTACGTAAAACGTCTGTGGGGAAAACAGCTCCTATCAGTCCCACAGATGCTCCTAAACCGATGAACACTATCGAAAACCCAGCTACGAAGCTGGTGGCGTGGCGTAACATGTCCCAGCGTTTGGCCTCTGCCGATAGCGAGGCAGCACCGCCTAAATTGGCCAGATATATGGGCACCAGAGGCAGTACGCAGGGGGAGACAAAAGATACCATCCCTGCCCCGAAAGCAATGGGTAATGAAACATCAGTCATCGGGATCAACCTCTATGAGAATCGGATGTTTTAGCCTCTGCTACCCCTGATATGTGCCTCCGATTATAGCACATCAGCTAGCAGCTGGCCGCGTGGGAAAGAAATCGTGGATGATGTTTTTCCCTTGATTGGGAGGGGGAGGTATAGGAGGGCAAATCGCTAATGGAGCTCACGAACTCGAAGGCGAGTCATAAACCTGATACAAGCAATCGTGGTCAGAGGATCAGCATGGCGTCGCCGAAGCTATAGAAGCGATAGCCCAGCTTCATCGCTTCTTGGTAGGCGTGCTGGACGAAGCGTTGACCGGCAAAAGCGGCGACCAGCATCAGCAGGGTGGAGCGGGGTAAATGAAAGTTGGTGATCAAGCCGTCCAGGGCGTGAAACTGGTGCCCGGGGAGGATGAAGAGATCGGTCCAGCCACAAAAAGCCTCGATCCTTTTTTCGCTCTCTCTGAGGTGTACACCGATTTCAGGTTGCGTATTTTCTACAGTCAGGGTGTCTCTTTTTAAGCGGGCTGTTTCTTCAGCCTTAAGCGCCGCTTGCTCCAGTACCCTTACCGATGTAGTGCCGACGCAGATAATTCGCCGGCCCTCTGCTTTGGCCTGAGTTAGCCGCTGAGCCACCCGCGGCGTTAGCTCCCCATACTCCTTATGCATCGGGTGGTCCCGGGGGTCTGCCACCCGCACCGGGGAGAAGGTATCAAGCCCCACATGAAGGGTGACAAAGGCAAGTTGGATCCCCTTTCCCATCAGGCGGTAGAGCAGCTCGGGGGTGAAATGCAGCCCCGCCGTGGGGGCGGCAACGCTTCCCTTTACCCTGGAGTAGATCGTTTGATAGCGCTCCGTGTCCTCGAGAGGACGGTGAATGTAGGGGGGAAGGGGTACCTGACCCACTCTCTCCAGGGCAGCTTCATCGGAGAAGCGGAGCACCATGAGCGCGCCATCCCTCCGTTCCAGGACCTCGCCCCAGAGGCCGTCTAACTCTATCCTCGTCCCCTCCCTCACCCTTCTCCCTGGCCTGACCAATGCCTCCCAGAGGCCAGGGCCCAGGCGGCGAAGGAGCAGGAGCTCCACCCTTCCCCCTGAGCCCGCTTTTCGACCGATAAGCCGCGCTGGAATGACTCGGCTGTCATTAAAGACCAGAACATCGCCCTCGTGGAGTAAATCCACCAGCTCGAAGAAGTGGCGATGCGCTATCGAGCCATCATCCCGGGAGAGCACCATGAGCTGGGAGCGATCCCGGGGCTCGGTGGCGGTCTGGGCGATGAGCTCCGGCGGGAGGTGATAATCGAAATCGCTGGTCTTCATGTAACCAATTATAAGGCGGTGGCCCAGACCTTGTCGATTCGCCGAAACATTGACTTTCGGCACGTGCCGTGCCACGATGCAGGCAGCTGGAGAGGCAAATTTTTGAGGCTGAAAAGAAGGGGCGACGCTCAGCGCCGCCCCTTCTTATTAGTCTGCTTAGAACAGGCCCATTACTTTGCCCGTCTTGGTATCGACATCTACCTTTCTAAAGGCTGGGTCAGAACTGGTTCCTGGCATTAGACTGATGGTTCCAGCGCAGGGGCAAAGAAACTTCGCCCCGGAATAAATTA
>JAGMCC010000103.1 GCA_023129355.1 Dehalococcoidia bacterium
GGGTCGCTGACGATGAAAATGGCTGAGGTGCTCAGCCTCCTCGGCTGCCGTCACGCCCTGGTAGTTCACGGCGAGGATGGCCTGGACGAGATCACCCTCGGCGGGCAAACCACAGTCTGCGAGCTCATAGGAGATGAGATTACCAGATATTATATAGACCCTGAGGAGTTTGGCTTCTCCAGGGTTAGCATAGCAAGCCTCAGCGGCGGGCCGCCTCAAGAGAGCGCCGCGATAATACGCCGCGTGCTGGGTGGCGAAAAAGGGCCGCAACGCGACATCGTCCTGATAAACGCCGCGGCGGCGCTGGTTGCCGCCGACCTAGCTGAAAACCTTGAACAGGGAGTCCGCATCGCCGCGGAGGCGATCGACAGCGGCAAGGCGCTGCAGAAGCTCGAGGGGCTGATTAAAATCAGTCAAATCCTTTAAGAGGAGATATGATATTATATGTAGCGAATTAAATATTTGTGTATAGTGAAAATCCTAATCTCGAAATCCGAAACAAGCACCAATGACCAAAAATCAAAATTCAAAGCAGTATGACCTCGAAGAGGAGAGCAGTAGGGTGGGTAAAGCGAAGCGAAACCCACCAGAGGGGAGACGGTGGGTTTGCCCCTTTGGGGCAGTACCCACCCTACCTGGAGATTAGAGTTTAATTCCACTATATGCACATTTAGCTATGTCGTTCTATATAGACGAAATTGTTAGGGCAAAGGCAGAGGAGCTAGAGAGGCGAAGGCAAAATATGCCCCTGTCTGAGCTGGAGAAACTCGGCTCGAAAAGTTCGAAAAAGGATTTCGCCGCGGCGCTAAAGGGGGATGATATCCGGCTTATCGCCGAGGTGAAAAAGGCCTCGCCATCGCGGGGGGTGATCGCACGTGACCTCGACCCGGTAAAGCTGGCCCAGACCTATGCCCAAAATGGCGCCGCTGCCATATCGGTGCTCACCGAGGAGCGATATTTCGGGGGCAGCCTGGAGCACCTTTCGGCCATCAGCGCGGAGCTTGAAAAAACCCCACTGCTGAGAAAGGACTTCATCTTCGATCCCTATCAGGTCTACGAATCCCGCGCCCATGGCGCCGCTGCCCTGCTCCTCATCGTCGCTATCCTGAGCAGTAACCAGCTAGCGGAGCTTCTCTCCCTGAGCCACGAGCTTGGCATGAAGTGCCTGGTGGAGGTCCATGACGAAGCCGAGTTGGAGCGCGCCCTCACCAGCGGGGCACAAATCATCGGCATCAATAACCGTGATTTAAAGACCTTCGCCGTTGACCTACAAACCACCAAGCGGCTGCGCCCCCTCATTCCCCAAGACCGCACCGTGGTCAGCGAAAGCGGCATCAGGGATCGAGGGGATGTTCAGAAGTTGCGGCAATGGGCGGTTGACGCCATGCTTGTCGGTGAGGCACTGGTGGCCGCCGCCGATGTGGCCAAAAAGGTGAGGGAGCTCTTATGACCAGGGTCAAGATATGCGGCATCACCGAAACCGTCCATGCCCTGGCGGCAGCGGAGGGGGGGGCGGACTTCATCGGACTGGTCTTCGCCCCGTCGAAACGGCTGGTAGATGCGGAGCGGGCTAAGGAGATAATCACTGCGGTGAAAGGGCAAGCGGAGCGGGGAGGACCAAAAATCATGACGGTGGGCGTCTTCGTGAATACCCCCGCCGCTGAGGTGAACCGTATTGCGGAATACTGCAGGCTGGATCGGGTACAACTGAGCGGCGATGAGCCCTGGGATTACTTGAGAGACATCGAAAGGCCGGTTATAAAAGCCGTCAGGGTGAGAAGACAGCAGGGTAGCTAGGATGTCCTCGCCGAGTTGGCGCTTGGCTACCAAATTCGGGGGCCGGATTTTGTCTGCCTGCTGGATTCTCAGGTGGAAGGGAGCTATGGGGGCAGCGGGAAAGCCTTCGACTGGAGGGTGGCACGAGAGGCCGCAGAAAGATTCCCGGTGATTATCGCCGGCGGCCTCTCCGCGGAGAACGTGGGCCAGGCAATGAGACTCGCCAAGCCGTGGGGGGTGGATGTCTCCAGCGGCGTGGAAAGCCAGGGAGTAAAAGATATCTCCAAGATCAACGCATTTATCGCAGCAGTGCGCCAGGCTGATGAAGCGCTGGGGGAAAAAGTCGCATGAAGAAAACCCAATTACCGGATGAGTGGGGGCATTTCGGGCAGTTCGGGGGTAAATTTGTCCCTGAAACATTGATGGCTGCCCTGGAGACCCTGGAGAAGGCCTACCGAGAGGCACAACAGGACACCAGCTTTCAACAGCGTCTCGCTGCGCTGCTCCGCGATTATAGCGGCAGGCCAACGCCCCTCCACTTCGCCGCACAGCTCACCGAGCACTGTAGCGGGGCTCTGATCTACCTCAAGAGGGAGGATCTGGTACATACCGGCGCCCACAAGATCAATAACGCCCTGGGGCAGGGACTCCTGGCGGAGCGCATGGGAAAGAGGCGAATTGTGGCTGAGACGGGAGCGGGGCAGCATGGCGTAGCTGCCGCCACCGTCTGCGCCATGCTGGGGATCGAGTGCATCATCTACATGGGTGAGGAGGATATGCGCCGCCAATCACTAAATGTCTTCCGCATAAGGCTGCTGGGTGCCGAGGTGCGGCCGGTCTCCAGTGGCAGCCAGACCCTCAAGGACGCCATCAATGAGGCCATCCGCGATTGGGTGTCCAATGTCGATTCCACTCACTACCTTCTGGGCAGTGTCGTCGGCCCCCATCCCTATCCTATGATGGTGCGCGATTTTCAGTCGGTCATCGGCGTGGAGGCCCGCCGTCAAATCCTTGAGGCTGCCGGCCGTCTGCCCGACTATGCTATCGCCTGCGTCGGCGGGGGCAGCAATGCCATGGGCCTGTTTCACCCCTTGGTGAAGGACCTCGAGGTGAAGCTCATCGGGGTTGAGGCTGGGGGGTTAGGGCTTGATACCGGGAAGCACGGTGCCAGCCTGACGGCAGGAAGCATTGGCGTGCTCCACGGCACAAAATCACACATCCTCCAGGATGAGGCCGGTCAGATCCGGGAGACCCATAGCATCTCTGCGGGGCTTGACTACCCCGGGGTCGGTCCGGAGCACAGCTACTATAAGGAGAGCGGTCGGGCAAGCTACTTCGCCGTTACCGACGAGGAAGCGCTTGAGGGATTTAACCTGCTCTCCCAGAAGGAGGGCATCATCCCCGCCCTTGAGCCAGCCCATGCTATCTACTATGCCGCCAGGCTCGCCCGGGAGTTATCGAAGGACCAGATCATTCTCGTCAATCTGAGCGGGCGTGGCGATAAGGATATGGATATCGTCGCCAAGGCACTGGGGGTCCAGCTATGAGTTTTTTCGAAAGTTTCGAACACTTCTGGCATTCCGAAGATTTCGAAAAGTCCCTAAATCACACCACTCCGCCACGAAAGGTATTTGAAGTGCGAAAAAAGCGGGTGCGGAATAGTAATATGGTCTTCACCGGTAAGCCGCTTGGAGTCTATCGATGAGTCGCATTTCGTCCTTTTTCACGACGCCACGGAAAGGGCGAAAGGCGCTGATCGCCTACCTAACTGTGGGCTTTCCCAGCGTGGCGGCGATGCTGGAGGTGGCGCCCGCCCTGGTGTCGGCTGGGTGCGATATGATCGAGCTGGGCATCCCCTTCTCCGACCCGTTGGCCGATGGCACCACCATTCAACGGGCAAGCCACCGGGCTCTTCAGCAGGGGGTCACGCCACGGCTATGCCTCGAGGTTGCCTCCAAGCTGCGACAACGGCTCGATGCCCCGCTAATCTTTATGAGCTACTATAACCCGCTACTCCATTATGGTTTGGAGGCTTTTTGCGCTGCCTCTTCAGAGGCGGGGATCGATGGGCTGATTGTCCCCGACCTGCCCCCTGAAGAAGGGGCAGAGCTTGAGGGGCTCACCGCGAGACAGGGACTGGACCTCATCTACCTGCTTGCCCCCACCACCACCGAGCAGCGCCTTCGCCTGGTAGCCGATAGAGCGCGCGGGTTCATCTATGTGGTATCGCTTAAGGGGGTTACCGGTGCCCGGGAGACGCTGCCCCCTGAGCTGGAGGGCTTCATCGCCAGGGCGAGGGGCGTAACCTCAATGCCGCTATGCGTCGGCTTCGGCATCGCCACCCCGGAGCAGGCCCGCCGCGTGGCCTCGCTCAGCGATGGGGTGATCCTGGGCAGCCGAATCCTGAATATTATGGAGAGCAGCGATCAGCCCGCCACCGCAGCAGGAGCTTTTATCCGGCAAATCAGGAAGGCTATATCCCCTCATGATCTCACTTAAAATAGATAATGGGTAGGTTGGAGCAGATGCTCCAGGCTACCCAAGGTTTAAACCAGGCAACAGTGATAAAGGGGTGTCCCCCGATATAATCGGGGGCGGGTGTCTGGGGATGTCCCCCAGAACTACATACCAGGGAGGGCGGGTGGGAAATAGACAATTTGTCATTGAGAGCCGGAAGCGCGGCAATCCCCACGTCTCATGACAGAACACCACTGAGATCCAATACCCTCCGCGTGGCCTCGATCCGCCGGGTGGGCTGGCCTTCACCGTTCGTGGTGAGCCCGTCGAACCATGAACGGCCCTTCGACAGGCTCGGGGCGAACTACACTGTCATTGCTTGGCAATCCCCACGAAGCATGACAGAACACCACTGAGACCCAATACCCTCCG
>JAGMCC010000104.1 GCA_023129355.1 Dehalococcoidia bacterium
CATAACTATATTCAGTTTTTAAGGTGCTTTACACAACACGAGACGGCTTGATGTAAGCCGTCTCTAAGTTTACATCAGCCTCTAACCTAAGTCAACTATTCAGTTTTCTCTCGTTCCCTTATCACTTCGTATATAATACCACAGTCATTCCTAATCTGTCAATACCAATTTTACTAGCAATGGAGATATTCCTCAACCAGCCTTTTAATCTCGTCTCCCCTACCATAGTATTTAACACTCACGTCCTTGTCATCGTAACCTTTAAGCGTTTCCACTAACCCATCGATTACCACGGGAGAAAAGACATCGTCCCTCTCATAGATCTGGCGATCCCTCAAAAGACACTCGGCCGATTCCCAGCATGAGACCGGCAACTGAGGCAGTTTCTCCTGAATCTTCCTATGCTCAGGGGCAAAGATGTTCACATCCACATACAGTTTATCCGCCAGTTCCAACGCACCTTCCATCTCCAACCCATGTCGCGCCGCCACAGCCATCCCAGCCAGTAAGAGGCAAATGTTAGCCGAACCATCAGGACAGCGAAACTCCACTGTCTGACTATCCGCAAACCCCGCAGACTCCCCCTTATCCTGCGGGTTAGCATCCCTGGCCATATTATCAACATTTAGCCATCCCAAGGGTACCCTTACCAATACGGAGCGGTTTCTATCGCCCCAGCATATATTTGTCGGTGCTTCCTGATGTGGCACCAACCTCAGATAAGAAGTGGGAACAGTATTGCCAAAAGCAGTAAGTGAAGGGGCCAGTCTCAGATAGCCAGCGATGGTCTTTCTGGCTACATCGCTCAGCCCGTCTCCTTCAACCATCATATTCTTACCATCCTTAACCAATCGTGTATGAATATGGAGGCCGCTGCCGGCATGTCCAACCTCAATCTTGGGGGCAAAGCTTACCATAACTCCATACTTATACCCGATCATCCTCAAGACCCACTTGGCGATAACAATCTGATCGGCCGCCTCCTCCACGGGCACAGGAATGAACTCGATCTCATTCTGCTCCATATCATGGTCCTCGGCACAGATATAGCCCACCTCAGAGTGACCGTACTTAATTTTTCCTCCCGTCTGAGCAATTGCCTGCATAGCCTCATACCTCAGAATCTCCCATTTACAGAATGGAGAAGACTCCTGGTAACCCTTCTGAGCCGTAGTGGGGTAAAAATGCTGTCTATCACATATAACATAATACTCCAGCTCCCCCATAGCCTCCAGGGATAACCCGGCGCTATCTTTCAGTACTTCATGGGCCTTGCTGAGAATATTCTCCGGAGAGCTTGACAGCCGAATCCCTTCCTTTGTGTAGTAAGAGCAAATTAAATCTACTGTGGGAATAGTGGCAAACGGGTTTACGTAGGCAGTTTTATAGCGGGGGATAACATACAGATCGCTTGATGCTGCATCGATATAGGAGAATAAACTTGAGCCATCCACCCTCTCACCTGCCGATAGCAGTTGATCCAATTGAGCCCTGCTGGTAATTACAAAGTTGAGGGTCTTTAACCTGCCATCCCCGCCTACATACCGGAAGTTGATTGTCTCTATCCTATTATTCTCTATGAACTTAATCAGGTCTTCCCGGGTGAATTCCTCAGGTGGCTTTCCCAGGTACTGAACTATTCTGTTTGGATTCATTTCAATCCGTGTATCCTTCATAAACTTGCTCACCCCCGATGCCATCTTACAGAATGGGCAGATAGCGCCTCAGCTCGTAGTCGGTTACCTGGGTGCGGTATTGATCCCACTCGATCTTTTTATTCTTAATGAAGGTATCGAAAACATGGTCACCGAGGGCTTTTCGCACCAGCTCGCTCCCCTCGGTGACCTGGATAGCTTCAAACAGGTCGCCCGGTAGTGTCTCGATCCCCCTCCGCTTCCGCTCCTCCTCAGTCATCTCAAAGGCATTCTCCTCCAGAGGCGGGGGCAGCTCATATTCCTTCTCAATCCCCTCAAGCCCGGCGGCCAGCATTACGGCGAAGGCGAGATAGGGGTTACAGGCTGGGTCCGGTGAGCGATACTCCACCCGGGTAGCATTTTCCTTTCCCGGCTGGTACTCGGGGATGCGGATGAGGTCAGAGCGGTTTCTACGGGCCCAAGAGATATAAACAGGCGCCTCATAGCCTGGGGTCAATCTCTTATAGGAATTAACCCACTGATTAGTGACGGCGGTTATCTCCGCGGCATGTTTCATTAACCCTGCCAGATAGCATTTTCCTATTTTGGACAGGTGATACGCATCATCCTTATCGAAGAAGGCGTTGCGCTCGCCCTTAAATAGCGATTGGTGCACATGCATGCCGCTGCCATTTACCCCAGAGATAGGCTTAGGCATAAAGGTGGCATAAACCCCAAACTTTTGGGCTACCTGCTTCACCACCAGGCGGTAGGTCATCACACTATCAGCCATGCTCAGGGCCTCGGTATATCTCAGGTCGATCTCGTGCTGGCTGGGAGCGACCTCGTGGTGAGCAAACTCCACCTTAAGGCCCATCTCCTCTATGGCGAGGATGGTCTCGCGGCGCATCTCAGGGGCCACGTCCGCCGGTGTCATGTCGAAGTACCCTCCATGATCCAGTAGCTTGGGGCTCTCGGCATCCTGGAAGTAGAAATACTCCAGCTCTGGCCCCACATAGAAGGTGTAACCAAGGGCGGAAGCCCGTTTCAGGTTCTGCTTCAGCACATGGCGGGGGTCGCCTTCGAAGGGCTCGCCACCGGGCTTCACGATGTCGCAGAATACCCTGGCAACCGTATGCTCCGCATGTCTCCAGGGGAGCATGCAAAAGGTGAGGGGATCGGGCACGGCTACCATATCGCTTTCATCGATCCGGGCAAAACCCTCGATTGAGGAGCCATCGAAGCCTATCCCTTCCTTCAGCGCCCTTTCCAGTTCCTCCACCGTGATGGCCACGCTTTTTAAAAAGCCCAGGATGTCGGTGAACCAGAGCCTGATGAATTTAACATCCTGCTCCTTTGCCATCTTGAGAACCTGCTCTTTGGCCGCTTCAACCTTGGTTGCCATGTCAAATCCTACTTCCCCACCGATAGCTTATATCCCTGTTCAATGCCTTGTCAATACTACCTTCAACACCCGAGCCCTGCCGCTGAGGTCGTGAGCCAATGCTATCCTCGCAGCGGGGAAGAGGCCCCTTGCCCACGAGGTTAGTGCCTGTCCCTGCGCGGGCCCGATCTCGATGAGAACGATGCCCCCGGGGCGGAGTTTTTGGGGCGCATCAACCAGAAGCTGGCGCACCTTATCCAACCCATCGCGACCCCCAGCGAGGGCCACAACAGGCTCATACATCCTTATCTCAGCGCTCAGCTCCCCTATTTCTTCATCCCTGATATAGGGGAGGTTGGCTATGATGATATCCACCGGCTCAGGAAGGGGAGTCAGCAGGTCGCCCTCCAGGAGCTGGACCCGATCTTGGACCCCGTGTTTCTCACAATTAACCCTCGCTATCTCCAGTGCGCGCGGTGAGACGTCGGTGGCATAGACTGTCGCCCTCGGCAGACGCAGTGCCAAGGAGATGGCGATGGCCCCGCTGCCGGTGCCAATCTCGGCGATTATTTCGTACTTTTCCACTGCCGGCGATTTATGCTCCGTTGGCAGTTCTTTCCCAGACTTTTTAACCTTTTCATCCCTCTTGGAGCGATGGGTTTTATCGGGGAAATGGCTTTCCACGAAATCGAGGGCCTCCTCCACCAGGAGCTCACTCTCCGCTCTGGGGATGAGCACCCCTGGGGCCACGTAGAAATCCTGTCCGAAAAACTCGCGGTGACCGATGATGTAGGCTAAAGGCTCATGAGAGAGGCGACGATCTATCAGCTGATCGAGGGCCTGCTCTTCATGGGGCAAGAATTCATCCTCAAGTCGGACATAGAGATGAGCGCGGTCGATGCCCAAAAGGTGCATCAGCAGCAACTCTGCCTCCAGATGGGCATCCTCGATGGCGTGAGCGGCGAGGGTTTGTGAAGCTTGATGGCGGGCCTGCTTTACGGTCACGCTTCCTCCAGCCGCTGTGCCTGATCTCGCGAAGCGACTGCGTTGATGAGGGTGTCCAGCTCCCCGCCAAGGATGCTTTCCAGGTTATGTAGGGTGAGTCCGATGCGGTGATCGGATACCCTGCCCTGGGGGAAGTTATAGGTACGGATCTTCTCGGAGCGCTCCCCGCTTCCCACCTGGGAGCGGCGCTCCCTAGCGATCTCCTCAAAATGCCTCATTTGCTCCCGGTCCAGGAGCCGAGCCCGGAGCACCGCCATCGCCCTATTCTTGTTTCGCAACTGTGAGCGCTCATCCTGACAGCTGGCGGTAATCCCCGTAGGCAGGTGGGTGATGCGCACCGCGGTGGCTACCTTGTTCACACTCTGCCCGCCGTGACCCCCGCTGCGAAAGATGTCCACCCTGAGGTCATGGGGATTGATCTCAACCTCCACCTCCTCGGCCTCGGGGAGGACGGCGACGGTAGCGGTTGAGGTGTGAATGCGGCCGCCGGCCTCGGTGACGGGCACCCGCTGCACCCGGTGCACCCCGCTCTCATACTTGAGCCTGCTATAGGCGCCCTTCCCCTTGACCTCAAAGATGATCTCCTTGAAGCCCCCGATGCCGCTCTGGTTACTGTCTACCACATCCACCT
>JAGMCC010000105.1 GCA_023129355.1 Dehalococcoidia bacterium
CCGGAGATGATGGAGCGTGCCGGGGTATTTGTTTCGCTGAAGGTTGGTGGCATGCTCCGCGGCTGCATCGGCACTTATGAGCCGGCCAAGGCAAATGTTGCTGAGGAGGTCATCACCAATGCCATAAGCTCGGCCACCCGCGACCCGCGCTTCCCCCCGGTAACCCCTGGCGAACTGGCTGACCTGGATTACAGCGTGGATGTCCTAACCACGCCCGAGCCGGTGGAGGGCGAGGCTGAGCTGGATCCCAAGAGATATGGCCTCATCGTAGAGAGCGGTGGGAGAAAAGGGCTGCTGCTACCCGACCTTGAGGGGGTGGATTCGGTAGCGCGCCAGATCGAGATCTGCCGCTCCAAGGCGGG
Source organism: Dehalococcoidia bacterium (assembly GCA_023129355.1). Classification (GTDB taxonomy): domain Bacteria; phylum Chloroflexota; class Dehalococcoidia; order E44-bin15; family E44-bin15; genus E29-bin15. Next base: position 363 of record JAGMCC010000105.1, read on the forward strand.
CATCATGCCACACCAGCCGGTGCAGCTCTACCGGTTTGAGGTTAAGAGGTATAGATAGGCACCGCGGTTAATGACATAGTGACATATATATGTTATGATATACAAGGGCAGTGATAGGAGCGGGGAATGAAGAAGACCATGATTTATTTACCGGAGGAGACCCATGAGGGACTCAAGAGGCTAGCCTTTGAAGCCAGGACCTCCATTGCCGAGCTGATTCGACAGGCAATCGACCAGGCTTATCAGGAGGATTTGGAGGATATCCGGGACATGGAGGAGGAGCTAGCTAAATACCGTGCCGACCCCAGCTCAGCGATAGACTATGCTGAGTATCGTCGGCAGCGCCTAGGCGATGTATAGGATTACAGTAATGCCAAAGGTAAAGAAGGGGTTAGATAAACTCCCTTTGAAGGATTTCAGGCGGTTGGACAAAGCAATTTGGGCGCTGGCACAAGAACCAAGGCCGCTGGGAATTAAAAAATTAAGAGGCCCATTCTATCGAATCCGAGTTGGCGACTGGCGGATTGTTTACGCTGTTTTCGATAAAGACCGCCTGGTTATTGTGGGCAGGGTGGCGAGGCGCTCTAAACGTACCTACGAAAGAGTGGACGAACTATTTTAACACCCCACGAGCCGGTGCAGCTCTACAGGTTTGAGGTAAAGAGGTATAAGTAGACACTGATGGACTGGAAACAATTTCTAATTCGGCTGGGATTGAGACAATCTAAGTCATCTATAAAGAAAATGCAGCAGCAGACCACCCAGACTGTTGAGCGCGTTGAGCAGAAGATTGGCGCGTTGGAGAAACGCCTCCGCAATGGCTTTGGGCAAGACCTAGCTACCGCTTTGGATGGTGTGGTTAGAAGAGCAGGCGAGGAGCGGTGGGGAAATCTAAAGCAAGCCGCCACTCTCGCGAAGGAAAATAGGTATCGCGATGCCCTCCGTTATTTTAAGGCTAGCTTTGAGCTGGATATGTCGCCAAGCGAAAAGATGGCACTTCATATCCTCATTGGCAACTGCTTTTTAAGCCTGAGCGAGCTTGAGGAAGCGGAAGAAGATTACAGAAAGGCGGAGACAGCAGCAAAAGAAGCCGATGACAAGGAAGGGCTGGCAGCAGCCCTAGGCAACATGGGGATTATATACAAGACCAGGGGGGAGGTGGATAAGGCACTCGATTACCACCGGCAGGCGCTCAAAATCGACAGGGAGATAGGAAACCGAGAAGGGGGGGCTTCAGCCCTGGGCAACATTGGGATTATATACCTTTTCAAGGGGGAGCTGGACAAGGCCCTTGAGCACTTCGAGCGAATTATCAAAATTCACAGGAAAATGAGAAATCGAGAGGGAGAAGCCTCAGACATGGGCAAAATGGGGCTTTTCTATCGACATAAGGGAGACCTGGATAAGGCTCTCGATTACCACCAGCAGGCTCTTAATATACATAAAGAGATCGGAAATCGAGCTGGGGTGGCTTTAAACCTGGGTTACATTGGTAATATCTTGCTGCTCAATCGGGAGCTGGATAAGGCACTCGATTCCTTCCAGCAGGCTCTCAATATCGACAGGGAGATAGGGAATCGAAGGGAAGAGGCTAATCAACTGATCAGGATCGGTATAGTATGCCAACAAAAGGGGGAGATGGGTAATGCCCTCGATTACCAACAGCAGGCGCTAAAGACACACAGTGAGATAGGATACCGAGAAGGGGAGGCCATTGCCCTGGGCAATATTGCGATCATATATCAATACGACAGGGAATTGGATAAGGCGTTCGATTACCACATGCAGGCGCTCAAAATTAATCAGGACATAGGGAAAAAGGAGGGGGAAGCCTTAGACCTGGGTAACATCGGGATTGTATATCATGATAAAGGCGAACGAGACAAGGCGCTGGAGCATCTCCAGCAGGCACTCAAATTATTTGAGGAGATCGGCGCCAAGACAGAGATAGAGCGAATAAGGCAAAACATCCAAGAGATACAGAAACGTATAGAGAGTAGCAGAGGCTAAAAAAGTGACGCTGTTTGAAGACTATAGGCGTCAGCAGTTGGAAAAAGAGGCGCCGCTGACGAGCTGGCTGACCTGGATTATAGCGTCGATGTCCTCACCGAGCCCGAGCCGGTAGAGGGCGAGGCTGAGCTTGACCCTAAGAGATAAGGCATCATCGTTGAGAGCGGCGGGAGAAAGGGGCTGCTGCTCCCCGACCTCGAAGGGGTGGATACCGTGGAGCAGCAGATAGACATCTGCCGCCAGAAAGCGAGGATACTTCCCGACGAGCCGGTAAAGCTATACAGGTTTGAGGTAAGGAGGTATGAGTGAGGGGAGACGGTTCAAGTGCTGCGCGATGAGCAAGTTTGCGTTTTCCAACCCTTGTGTTGGATGTTAGCTGACATCCGGAAATGCTGACTTCTGAAATAATGGTCGTTTTGAGTTTAAATGGAATGAATCTATATGAGAAAGAAAGACAATATTCTCAGAAAGATAACAGACTTCTATTTAGGTTCATATCAGTTCAATGGGTTTCCAATTCGAAACATTATTGAAGATTTCAAATTGGAAGAAAGTGAACTGAAAAGCATTCTCGTCTCTCTGATCCAAGAAGACAAGATTTCACTCGTATTTGGTGATATTCAGCCCAATCCGCATATTAAGATGCTTCCAGAGCAACCAAAGGAAGAACAAATAGTGAAACTAGAAGACTCAAATTTAGAGAACATCTGTGTTTATCCCTCTTGCTCGAACCTTGCACTAGAGGTTGCCCCGTTTGATTACGAAGATAGACCTTTTACACGGAAGCTGGCTTTAGGAGAGCCACAACTGCTCCACGAGTCATTTGATTTGAGTGTACTGGAGTTTTATCGCAATGATCCAAGATATTCCTACACTAATGATGACATATCTGGGAGTATATGTGTGAGTGATGAGTACTTTGAGTCTGAAAAAATGCAATCGTCCGACCAAGTGTTGTTACAACACTTTGGTTTCTCGTATGATTCTAAGTTAAACCGTGCAGTCGCTGTATCTCTCATATATCTCTCATTTCTCAGTCCAGAGCATCAACAAATCTGGAATGCAAAAATCCTTAAAGGTGACTACACATTACATCCCGATTATTTCAGGTCACACCTATTAGGAGAGTGGCGAGAGGGTGTTTCAATTTTCGGTGCTTTTGTTCAGGAATTGCATCACATAAATGAAATGTGCAAGTTAATGCACCGACCACCACTATTTAGGAACGAACTAAGAGAAAACGGGAAGCCGAGAGGATTCTGTTTCCTTATACGACCAACGTTAAAGGAATACAATGACTTCGTGCATCTACTCGACAAAGCAATTTCGGATAACATAAATAGGGAATTCTTCCTGAACGATGTTGAGTTTGAATACGACAAAGTTAGAAAAGACGGGAAAGTGGTCGTTCGTCAGAAAGGGACGATCCAAATATTAGATGAATGGCTAAGGTTGACATTTATAGCTGAGGATAGGAAACCAATCGAAGAAATGATTGATACTTTCAAGGAGATAAGGCAGTTACGTCAAGGTCCCGCACACGCAATTGACGATGATGTTTTCGATCAAAAATATATTAGACAACAAAGAGAGCTAATAATAAGAGCTTATAGGGGTATTAGATTAATAAGGTTGATATTTGAGAACTACCCAGAGGTCAAAGGATATAAGATTGACGATGTTATTAAGTCGGGGACAATTTGGACTTATTAGAAAGTGAACCCTCGAACTTTAAGTAACATCTTGAAAAAGGCAGAGCTTTCGGCAGAGCAGATCAAGAAGCTTCTTTAGGAGCTACTGGTAAAGAACATGGACTTATTCGACTATCATCGACAGGAGAAGGTATCTAAGGAAGCGCCCCTGGCTGCGCGGATGAGGCCTCGCAGCTTCGAGGAGTTCATGGGGCAGGAGCACATCGTGGGCCAGGGGCGGGTGCTGAGAAAGACCATCGAGTCTGACCAGCTCATGTCCATCATCTTCTGGGGACCGCCGGGAAGCGGCAAGACCACCCTGGCTCGCATCATTGCCAGCATGACGAAGTCGCACTTCAGCCCCATCAGCGCTGTCACCGCCGGCGTGGCCGACCTCAGGCGCATCATCGAGGAGGCCAGGGAACGGGGCGGGATGTACGCCCGGAGGACCATCCTATTCATCGACGAGATCCACCGCTTCAATAAGGCGCAGCAGGACGTGGTCCTCCCCTATGTGGAGGATGGCACCATCACCCTTATCGGTGCCACCACCGAGAACCCCTCCTTTGAGG
>JAGMCC010000106.1 GCA_023129355.1 Dehalococcoidia bacterium
CCCAAGTGTCCTGAAATTAAGTTCTGCCCCGCAGAACTTACACCTTGAATCTTCCAGACCTACTACGCTAGTTTGATAGCCAAACCTTTCTACAATGAGCTTGCCACAGGAGTAGCAGATAGTGTTCTCATTCTCATGACCGGGCACATTGCCGGTATAAACAAAGCGCAGCCCCACCCTTTTGCCGATGTCGTGGGCATGCTCCAGGGTGTCTACTGGAGTGGGCGGCAGGTTAAGCATCTGATGCTGAGGGTAAAAGCGGGTGACATGCCAGGGGGTCAATTCCCCTAGCTTATCTCGAATCCAGGTGGCGATGCCCTCAAGCTGCTCCTCGTCATCGTTCATCGTGGGGATCACATTGGTTACCACCTCAACATGCATCCCCCATTTATGCTTAGCCCGCTCGGTCACCTCGAGGATGCCACGCCACCGAGGGACTTTGGCTAGCTCCCGGTATAAGTGATCGGTGAATCCTTTTACATCAACGCAGTAGCCGTCAAGATAGGGGCCGATCATGTCTAGAGCCTCCGGGGCGATGTAGCCGTTGGTCACATAGACGGTGTAGAGGTCGTGCTCCTTGGCCAGCTTCGCTGAATCGAGGGTGTACTCAAACCATATGTTAGGCTCGTTATAGGTCCAGGCGATGCCCTGGCAGCGCTCCCTCTTTGCCGTAGCGACGGCATCCTGCGGAGAGATGGTCCGTGACCGCTCCAAAAAGGCAGGGTCGGCGCATGAAATCTGCCAGTTCTGGCAGTGCTTGCAATGAAAATTGCACCCCCAGGTGCCCAGGGAATAGACCAAACTTCCGGGGAAGAAGTGGAACAGGGGCTTCTTCTCTATAGGGTCCACGCCCACCGATGAGACCTCGGCATAGTTCAAGGTATAGAGGACACCATCGCTGTTCCGATACATCCGGCATACGCCAAGCTTGCCGGGTCCAATAGTGCATTGCCACTGGCAGGTATGGCACCTAACCCGGGAGCCAGGGAGTTTCTCGTAGAGCAATGCCTCCCGCATCTCCATACCCCCTTACCGTATTCTAGCATATTTGTGATGTGGTGCAACCCCGCGTTTACTTGACTGCCCTACCTCAAGTTGGTAGACTTGTTCGGTACGTTTTTTTGCGGCATCTTAAACAGCGCCTCGTTCGAAAGAGACATATCTTGAAGGTCGAAAAAGTGGTTATTGGTCTTACCGGTGGTTTCCTCGCCGGAAAGAGCACCATATCGAGGATGCTCGCCGAGAAGGGGGCCGTGGTCATCGATGCCGACAAGATTGGCCATGAGGCCTATAAGCCGCATACAAAGGCCTGGCAAGAGCTGCGAGATGCCTTTGGAGAGGGAATCCTCAAGAAAAGCGGCGAAATAGACCGCCAGAAGCTGGGAGAGATCGTCTTCTCTGACGTCCAGGCCCTTGACCGGCTGAATAAGATCGTGCATCCCCGGATGCATGAGATGATACGCGAGGAGATCGAGCGGTTGAGGGGTGAGGGGATCGCGGTGGTAGTGCTGGAAGCCGCGGTGCTCATCGAGGCAAACTGGACCGACCTTGTCGATGAGGTCTGGGTCGCTGTCGCACCTGAGGAGGTGGTGGTCAAGCGCCTGCAAAATCGGGGCGGGCTTAGCGAGGAGCAGGCGCGGGCGCGCATCCGCTCCCAGCTCCCCATCGAGGAGAGGGCAAAGCACGCCGACGTAATAATCGACACCGATTGCGAACTCTCCGAGGTCAGAGCCACGGTGGAGAATCTCTGGGGGAGGCTCCAGAATAGGAATGTCCATTCGTGAATACTGTTGAGCTAATGAGGCTCTTCATGGAACCGAGATCCGTGGCCCTGGTGGGGCTCACCAGAGCTACCGGTATAATGGGTTGGAACGTCCTCGAGCATTTGCTTAGCTATGGTTTCAAGGGTAATCTTTATCCGGTAAACCCGGCTGCCGATGAGATTTTAGGATTGAAATGCTACCATAGTGTTAAAGAAATACCCGGCGATATCGACCTTGCCGTGATATTAACCCCGCGCTCCATTGTTCCGCGGCTGGTTAAAGAGTGCACCGAGAGGGGGATAAAGGCCATTACGGTAGTGGGGCAGGGGTTTGCCGATAGCGATGCGGATGGCAAGGCGTTGCAAGCAGAGATGGTGCGCATCGCCAGGGAGGGTGGAGCCAGAATAGTGGGGCCGAACACCTTCGGGACAGCGAACGCGTTTATTAACTTCAATTCTGCTTATGTTCAGATGGATATGCAGAAGGTCCCTACTGGTATTATCTGCCAGACGGGGTTGTTTTTTGGCGGCCTGCCCAAATTTCCCATATTGGGTAAAGGCATCGATATAGGAAATGCATGTGATATCGATTTTTCCGATGGGCTTGAATACTTCGAGGATGACCCCGAGGTCAAGGTGATCCTCCTCTATATTGAAGGCGTAAGGGACGGCAGAAGGTTTTTGGATGTGGCCGGGCGGGTAGCGAAGAAAAAACCGATCATCGCCCTTAAGTCGGGTCAATCTGAGGAAGCTGCCCAAGCTGCCCAATCTCACTCCGGTAGCCTTGCCGGCCGAGATGAGGTCTACGATGCCGCTTTCAGGCAATGTGGGGTGATTCGGGTAAACAGTGCTGAGGAATTCGATGACCTCTCCAAAGCCTTTCTGCACTTGCCCTTGATGAAGGGGAGAGGCGTTGGCATAATCACCAATACCGGTGGCGGCGGCATTATGGCTACCGATGCCTGCACGCGTCATAACCTCGATCTGGCTAAGCTCTCACCGGAGAGCTCGAGGAAATTGGATGCCATCGCCCCACCGTGGCAGGATTTCGAAAACCCTGCCGATATCTGGCCTCCGTCAATGATTTCCGGACATCCCCTACCTGAGGTGATCCGCACTACAGCGGAGACATTTTTAGCCGACGATAACATACATGGCGTGATTATGATCATGCCCGGATTCCCCTTGCAATATGCGCCCATCCTCTTTGACCCGGTCGTGCTCGACATCAAATTTGAAAAGCCCGCTGTAATATGGCTCTATGGAACTGATGTGGAGGGCTTGGCAAGCTGGCTAGAAAGAACAGGGAAAATACTGTATTACCCGACCATGGATCGGGCGTTAAACGTCCTCTCCAAGCTAAATCAATATTACGAATATCTAAATCGTGACGATGACAGATAGCCCATCGACAGAGCAAGATAGTGAAATGCTCGCCAATTAAGATTAAAAAGATCCTCGCACAGCGGGAGAAGCAGACTATTGTCCCCACTAATGCTCCATTCGCCCCCGCCGCGGTTCTCCTCCCCCTTTATGAGAAGGAGGGGGAATACTATGTCCTGCTCACCAAGCGGACCCAGAAAGTGGAGCATCATAAGGGACAGATCTCCTTCCCCGGGGGAGCACGCCATGAGCAGGACCGAGATCTCAGGGATACCGCCCTCCGCGAGACCTTCGAGGAGATCGGGGTGCGCCCTGAGGATGTGGAAATACTAGGGGAGCTAGACAATATGGGCACGCTCACCAGCAACTTTCTGATCACCCCCTTCGTCGGTATTATTCCCTACCCCTATGAATTCATCGTTAACCAAGATGAGATAGAGGAACTGATTGAGGTGCCGCTATCGGCGCTTGCAGATGAAAAGAACCTCCGGGAAGAGTTCTATGTCATAGAGGGAAATAAATATAGGGCGAGCATCTTCGATTATAAAGGCTACGTGATCTGGGGTGCTACGGCGCGGATTCTCAAACAGCTCCTCGACCTGGTTTTTTCGAACCGTTCGTAATGTCTGGAATAAGCTAAGGTAAAAATTATAATCCTCTGACCGGTCTATCACTCGAGCTCAATAAAAATAACCATTGCGTTGTCTTAAAGACGCGGTGTGAAAAGAGAGGAAAAGAAAAAAGGGGCGGGAATCATCCCACCCCCTTTTCATTGGCTCATCGGAAGGCTTACTTTTTCTCCTTTTTCTCCCCTTCGATGGCCTTTTTGGCCTTGACCTCGATGGTCCTTGGCTTCGCATCCTCTGCCTTGGGAATAGTTAGAGTAAGGATGCCATCTTCGGAGGTGGCCTCTGCCTTATCGGTCTGAAGGGCATGAGGCAGGGTTATGGAGCGAACGAAGCTACCATGATGGTGCTCCCGGCAAAGGTAGTCCTCGCGCTTCAACTCCTCTGTCCCTTTGGTCTCGCCCCTTATGGTCAGGGTGTCATCGGTGATGTTTATCTCGACATCCTCGGGCTTCACCCCGGGCAGAGAGGCTTTCACCACCACCTCACTGGGGGTTTGATACAGATCGATAGGTGCATGCACCCCATCGCCAGAGAGTGCCATAGCGCGCGACGGCCTCACGAAGCTCTCCTCAAATAGCCTATCCATCGCCTGGCGAAGGCTCATCAGGTCCCTGAATGGCTCCCAACGCACCAGGTTCATCTGTTTCACCTCCTTCCACTGTTATCTATTATTAATTTAGCACATTAACACTCTATTGTCAAGTCTTCTAACATCTGATAATTAAGAATGGTATTGACAAATTACGTCATTTACCTTATAATAATGATTGAAGGAAGAGAGATAAATGGCAGGTAAGGATTACTATAACATTCT
>JAGMCC010000107.1 GCA_023129355.1 Dehalococcoidia bacterium
GAAACAATTTAGTGTTATTATAAAATGGATTGATTATGAAACACAGAAGAAAATATCCACCACAGGAAGTGGATTTCAGTAAAATAACTATCATTAGGAACGTGTTCCTTGAGCGTTGCGATGATATAAAGCGGGTTACAGAGGAGTATATGTGTAACTATGGGAGCAAGACATCAACATATCATTCCGTGGATGATTTCGTCCGCTTTTTGGGAATCAGGAAGCCCGAAAGTGTAGCCGTAGATATCACGGCTTACCGTAAAGAAGGTGACCCATTTAGTCTAGGGTTGGAATTTCGTTCGTACGCGGTTGAACAAAGGGTTCGGAATTTGGAAGAGGCCACCACGCTCGAGTTATGTGACTTCATAGAGCTTGAACTTGGACTTGAGGAGACACGGCGTATTATTGAGCCGCCTACGCCCGAAAGAAGCGCATTCATTGCGCATAGCTTCGATGATGTGGGTGAGGAAACTGCTAGGGTGGTCAGTCATCTACTTGAACTCTTAGATTTCAAGGTAGTCACAGGTAAGAGGTACTCAAGTAAAAGCATATCAGAAAAGGTTAAAGGACAAGTGAGAGAGCAGGGCATTGTAATATGCATTCTGACAAAGAAGTGGGAAACGACGGAGGGAGAGTCTCTACCGGCGCAATGGGTGATTCAAGAGGCGGCGTTTACCGAGGGATTGGGCAAGCCTCTTTTTCTTTTTCTAGAAGAAGGCGTTAGGCAAGACCTCGGCATACACGGGGACATAGAGTATATTCCCTTTTCGGCAGGCAATCTCACTGAGCCTCTTTTGAAGCTAATTGAGGGATTTAAGGAGCTAGGCTACCAGTTTTCGTAATATGGTAATTGGGGGTTTTGAGATGCAATCCGCCATCGAGGAGCTCGAAAATAAGGCTAAAGCTGCTAAGGCAGCATCACGAAAGCTGGCTCACCTGCCCACCGAGGTGAAGAACGAGGCCCTTGCCAATATCGCCGAAAGCCTCATGGCGAGAGAAGGCGAGATCCTCGATGCCAATCGCCTCGACTGCGAGGAGGCGAAAGCCTCAGGCATGGATGAGGCGATGCTCGATCGCCTGGTGCTCAACTCCAGCCGCCTTCAGGCAATGGCTGACGATGTGCGCACCGTGGCCTCGCTCCCCGACCCGGTGGGCGAGATCATCGATACCACAGAGCGGCCCAACGGCCTGCGCATCGAGCGGAGGAGGGTCCCGCTGGGGGTGATCGGCGTCATCTATGAGAGCCGCCCCAATGTCACCGTCGATATATCCTCGCTGTGCCTCAAATCAGGCAATGCCGTCATCCTCCGCGGGGGGAAGGAGGCGCTGCGCTCCAATAGCACACTGGCCAGGGTGATAAGGGAGGCTGCTCAAGCGGGCGGGGTCCCCGGCGACGCGATCCAGTTCATCGAGTCCCCCCGGAGGGAATTAGTAAGCCGTATGCTAAAAATGAGCGAAAACATCGACCTCATCATCCCGCGCGGCGGCGAGCGGCTGGTGGCACTTGTTACCGAGAAGGCCTCCATGCCGGTGCTCGCCAGCGGCGTTGGCATCTGCCATACCTATGTCGATCGCACCGCTGACCTGGAAAAGGCGGTGGCTATCGCCTTTAACGCCAAGGTGCAGCGCCCCACCGTGTGCAACGCCCTGGACTGCCTGCTGGTGCACAGCGAAATCGCCGAGAGCTACCTGCCCATGATCGCCACGGAGTGGGCCCAGGCCGGCGTGGAGATGCGCTGCGATGAGCGGTCACTAAAGATTCTCTTTTCGAACTTTACAGTTGTTCCAGCCTCCGAATCTGATTGGGGTAAGGAATTTCTGGCATTAATTGCGGCGGTTAAGGTGGTGGACTCTCTGGATGAGGCTCTGGAGCATATCGCGCGCTACAACTCGGGGCACTCCGAGGCCATCATCACCGAGGACAATCCCGCTGCCTCCCGCTTCTTGGAGGAGGTGGATGCCGCCTGTGTCTATGTTAACGCCAGCACCCGCTTCACCGATGGGGGGCAGTTCGGACTGGGGGCAGAGGTGGGCATCAGCACCCAGAAGTTTCACGCCCGCGGCCCCATGGGGCTAAGAGAGCTAACAACATACAAGTGGGTCATTAAGGGAAGCGGCCAGATCAGGCCTTAACGCTTTTCTTTTTACTATATATCAATAGCAAGCGGAAGTATTAATATTGCCACAATTGTTATTATGGTAACTCACGAATGAAGAGGCAGCTAATACCCCCTATATTATTACTCATAGCCCTGGTCACTGGTTTTGCCAATGCCCTACTAGCATTTCAAATAAATAGCCTCTTTTTCTGCCTTCTTCCACTATGGGCATTCGCCTTCGGATATTTTTTCTCCTCGAAAATGGGTTCTCTGATAGTTCTTCTAAACGGTTTCCTACTCTTTGTTGGCTACACAACAACAATATCTTTTCTGGTTAGAAGCACATTAACACTTAATGATATGCCGATTGACTATATATACAATTTTATTGTAGGTGGGTGGTGCCTATGCCTTATCGGGTATGGAGCGCCATTTGTTAAGAGAAAAATCAGGAGCATCAAAGCCAGTGCGGTGCTTATTTTCTTGGTACTTTTAGTCTCCTGGTGTACTTTTCTATCTCTGCCAACATATAGATATTACTACCAGGTTATATTTGAATCCTCAGAATGCCTCCCCGACCTTGAACTCTACTTGCCTGTAGGGGCTATCTCTGAGGAGCCATACACGGAGATATTCAATCATCCGTTATGGGATCCACGGGTCAGGCTGACAGAAGACTATTCTCTAGAGTTGGCGGACACTGAGCATGGTATGATGCTGAAACTTTATATTGCTGACATTGATAATATGCCCAAGCCAGCGTTCGAGAAGTATCCCTACGTGGAGAACATAATATTCAAAATGTCAGGTATTTCGTTTACGTCTTACAAGGAACTGGAATTACTGCCAAAGTATGAAGCTCAGGCTATTAACCGCGTCAGTGATGAAAGATTCGTATGGTTCATCAGGGTCAGTGCGCGCGAGACCGTTGAGGAGTTTACAGTTCCGCTCAAGGCCACCTCTGATCAGGATGCAGATATTATGATTTCACTGGAATGTACAAGTAGCAGAGGAGCGAATATTAACTTCGCTAATGGCAAGAGTGAATATTATTCTGAGAGGTTAAGGTTCGAGACATTGATCAGTGATGAGTGGGCACTTGCTGGTGGGCAAGCTGAAAGATATATTATAGTTGGAGGGGGAGGTGATTGATCTATGTATACATGGTGAGGACTTTAATAGGATGCAGCTAGAATAAGAATTTATATCTTCCTAGTGACCAACGCGCGCACCTCTTCCACGATGCCCGTGGCAGTAAGCCCGTGCCTTTCCAGGAGCTCCCCCGGCTTACCCGAAGAGGAATAGATGTCCCCTATGGTTAGGAAGGCCATGGGCACCGGATGGTGTTTGGCGACCACCTGAGCCACCATGCTTCCCAACCCGCCATGCTGCAGGTGCTCCTCGGCGGTCAGGATAGCGCCCGTCTCCTCGGCTGCCTTTACAATCGCCTGCTCATCAATGGGCTTAAGGGTGGACATGTTAACCACGCGCACTTCGATGCCCTCCCGCGCCAGGGTGTCAGCAGCCTGCAGCGCCCGGTCCACCATGATGCCGATGGCAATAACCGAGGCATCCTCCCCCCCCCTCATGGTCACCGCCTTGCCCAGGACGAAGCGATAATTGTCGTTGTAAACGAGCGACATTTTGGGGCGAGTGAGCCTGATATAAAAAGGGCCGTGGGTAGCCGCTGCCGCCCTCACCGCCTGGGAGGTCTCAACGGCATCGGCGGGGACGATGACGGTGAAGCCGGGAAAGGAGCACATCAGCGCCAGGTCTTCGATGGCGTGGTGGGAGAAGCCATCCTCCCCCACGGTTATGCCGCTGTGGGTAGCCACGATCTTCACGTTTTGGTGGGACTGGGCAATGGACACCCGAATCTGGTCATAGTAGCGCGCGGTGGCAAAAATTGCGAAGGTGCTGGCAAACACCGTCTTCCCCGAGGCGGCAAGCCCGGCGGCAATGCCCATCATGTTCTGCTCGGCGATGCCGCAATCGAAGAAGCGGTCGGGGAACTCCTTGGCGAATAAATGGGTCATGGTGGAGCGGGAGAGGTCGGCATCGAGCACCACGATATTCTCATTCTCCCTGCCCAGCTCGACCAGGGTATTCCCGTAAGCATCCCTGACGGACATCTCCTGAGCCATTTCTACTCTAGCTCCTTAAGCGCCCGCTCCGCCTCCTCCGGTGTGGGGGCCTTGCCATGAAACTCGGGGTTATTCTCCATGAAGCTGACCCCTTTCCCTTTAGTGGTGTGGGCAATTATCGCCGTAGGCTTTCCTTTTATCTTTTTCGCCTCGCCAAGGGCGGTGATGATTTGTGCCAGGTCATGCCCATCGACCTCGATGGTGTGCCAGCCGAAGGAGCGCCACTTTTCAGGAAAAGGCTCGGTATCCATCACATCGCAGCACCAGCCATCGATCTGCTGGCAGTTGCGGTCAATGATGGCCACCAGGTTATCCAGCTTGAAGTGAGCGGCGGCCATGGCTGC
>JAGMCC010000108.1 GCA_023129355.1 Dehalococcoidia bacterium
GGCAGGGGTCTGGGGGTGTCCCCCATAAATACATATTAGGGCGGGTGGGTGGGAAGTGTCAGATTGTTATGGCACTTCGTAACTAGCGATGACAGATTCATCTGTAAACGCTGTTTCCTCTGCCGCTGCAGCCCTTGACAACATGTGCATTTTATCACTAGGATGTAAAGGCAGTGCCATAGGGGAGGTAGAATTGGATTTTCGATTCAGCGATGATGAAGAGGCCTTTCGCCGAGAGGTCCAGGACTTCCTTAAGAGAGAGCTTCCGCAGTCGCAGGAGCGGGCCGTGATCCACGGCGGGGAAACGGACGAGGAGTGGGAGTTCACCAAGCAGTTCACCAGGAAGCTGGGAGAGAAGGGCTGGATCGCTATCTGGTGGCCCAGGGAATATGGCGGCCTGGAGGGCTCGGACATGGAATATCTCATCTTCAATGAGGAGACCGCCTACCGCAGGGCGCCGCGCATGGATGGTGGGGGAACGGGGATCGTGGGTCCCACTATCCTGGCCCACGGCACCGAGGAGCAGAAGAAACGCTTTCTCCCCCCCATGGCACGGGGGGAGGTGATGTGGATCCAGTGCTTCTCCGAGCCCGATTTCGGCTCAGACTCGGCCGGGATCAAGACCACTGCCGTTGAGGATGGGGATTCTTATGTTATTAACGGGCAGAAGACCTGGATAAGCTTCGGACTCCGCGGCGACTTTTGCTATATGACGACCAGGACTGACCCTGAGGCACCAAAGCACCGTGGACTAAGCTTCCTCCTGGTGGATATGAAGACCCCGGGGATTACCGTCCGTCCCATAACCAACATGATCGGCGCCGATGGCTTCTGCGAGGTCTACTTCGATAACGTACGTGTCCCAAGAGAGAATATGCTGGGTGAGAAGAACCAGGGCTGGATGGTTATGATGACCACACTCAGCTTTGAGCGTGGAACGCTGGCCTCTATAGCGGGCTCCATGCGGCGCATCCTCGATGACCTCGTCGTCTTTACCAAGGAAGCGCGCTACAATGGTCAACCGCTGGCCAAGGATCCCCTGGTGCGGCAGAAGCTGGCTGACCTTGCTATCGGTGTCCACATGGCGCGTCTCCTCGTCTACCGGGTGGTCTGGATGCAGGGACAGGGGCTTATCCCCACCTACCAGGCTTCAATGGCCAAGCTCTTTGGTGATGAGATGAACTTTAACATTGCCCGCGTGGGTACTGAGATCATGGGCCTATATGGTCAGCTGGCCTGGAAATCTAAAAAGGCCCCGTTCAATGGAGAGATAGCGGGAAACTATCTAAACAACCTTGGCTGCCTCTTCGCTGGGGGAACTCCGGAGATTCAGCGTACTATTATGGCCACCATTGGGCTGGGGCTGCCGCGGCGCTAGCCATTGACAGGAGATAACATCGATTTTAATATCAGTAGAGTCTGCGCTGCCGCAGAACTATTTTATTGTTGATTACACTGTCCGCGGCGTAAGCGGCGAAAATAGCGAAAAAAAAGGAGGGTTGTAAATGGATCTGGGACTGAAGGGGAAGACCGTAATCATCACTGGTGGAGCTTCCAATATCGGGCGTGGGATCACCCTGTGTTTTGCCAAAGAGGGCACGAATATAGTGATCGCTGACCTCGATGAAAAACAGGCAGGCAAGGCGGCAGACGAGGCCAGGGCCCTGGGAAGCAAGGCTATCGTGGTGAAGACAGACATCACCGACTACGATGCTGTGGAAGCGATGGTGAAGAAGACAATAGACGAATTTGGCGCGGTAGATATCCTGGTCAATAACGTGGGCTGGGACCTGCAGCAGCTCTTTATCGATACCACACCCGATTTTTGGGACAAGATAATAAATATAAACTATCGGAGCGTGTTGAATTGCACTAAAGGGGTGCTGGGCCACATGATCGAGCGCAAGAGCGGCGTGATCCTAAGCACGGGATCCGATGCCGGGCGTATCGGTGAGTTTCGCGAGGCGGTCTATGGAGGCACCAAGGGCGCGGTGATCGCCTTTACCAAGGCAGTTGCCCGGGAGGTTGGCCGCTACAACGTGCGGCTTAATGTGGTGTGTCCCGGAGTTACTATCCCGAAGAGCGAGGATGAGTACGGTGAAGATAGCGGGTGGAAACTTTCGCGCGGCTTCTTCACCGATGAGATAATGGAAAAGATCGTCAAGGCGTACCCGCTGCGACGGCTGGGGACATCTGAGGATATCGGTAATGCAATGGTATTCCTGGCCTCTGATGCTGCCAACTTCATCACCGGGCAGACCCTCAGCGTCAGCGGCGGATATTCCATGATGTAGGCATAGTTTATGACACCTATCGGCTGGCCGGTGTCACCTTTGCGAAGTGTGATTTCGTCCCGACAGATCGGTGACAGCCTACCGGCATTATGTGGCGCAATTTCATTTGTCATTGCGAGACTCATTACCGGCGAAACACCTGTGGGCTAGCGGTGGTGCGTCGCTAGTATACTGGACGAGCACCAAGTGTTGACTTCATAATCGTTAGTTGGTAGAATGTACCTGGCTTTTGTGGGTGGGGAATTTAAATAGCAGGACGGAGAGGGCGGTACTATAATATGAATATAGCGGATTATGTGAAATGAAGGTATGGTCAAGGGGACTGGGAAAGCAGGCGTTATTTGCAGACTGGTTTAAAACTGATTTGGAGCTGGATGGTAGGGCTCTCAAAGCTAAAGGGATCGTGCGCGACAAGGGGATTATCTGGGACTGTCAGTTTACATTTACCAAGGAAGATATCCCCGGGCTATTGCATATGCTCCTGTCGTTTCCGGTGCTCCGCCTTTTTATCAGGAACATCAATTACGTGTTAACTTTTGGTTTCGAGCGATTTATTCTGCGGCGGGGGGGCAAGGAAAAGCCCAGGGGCAGATCCTGAGTATTCTGAATAGAGAGGTGGTTTTCTAAAGTGAGGTTCTGGTCAAAAGGTCTGGGAGAGCGAGAACTGGTAATCGACTTAAGCAAAGGTAAACTGACAATGGAGGAGGGTAAGGTTCTTATGCGGGGCACCATTAAGGAGCCGGTCGCTTGGAACTACGAGATAACACTGTTTAAAGAGGATGTACGCGGGATACTACGGGTCGCGCTTTCAATTCAAGGGATAGTTTATTTTATGAAGAATATAGCTGGCGTAGGTACTTATATAGGCAAGCTGGGTTCGAAACCGGCCGAGACCAAACCAGCCGAAGCGAAATCGGCCGAGGCCAAACCGGAGGAGAGCGCCGCTTCCTGACCAGCGCTCTCCCTTTGGTTGCATTACCTTCCATTTTCACTGCTGATAACGGATTCCTGTTGCTTATATATCATCCCAGGAAAGGCCGCTGAGACAAACCCGACCGCTGGCTTCAGCCCCTCCTTCTTAATAGAATAGTAGAAATACGGTCTGCTAGTAGCACCGCTACACTTTGTGATGACGTCCTTTTCCGGTCTACAATATCACTCTCCAAGCCTGATCATAACAATTACCGCTGTTCCCTTGCCCAACTCCGATTCGATGTTCAGTGTGCAACCAAGTAATTGAGCTCGCTCTCTCATACCCATAATACCCAACTTCCCCGCGCTGCTGAGGTCGCTTTTACCACAGGAGAATGATCGAAGATGATACGCGGGGTAGCGAACGCGCTCAAGATCCGCTTACGACACTCGATTTTACTCTCCCCATAAAGCGCGTCTCCGAAGGCATGGCATTGGGAATCAGGTTTGCACGGGCTATGGGTTGCATTCCCGAAGACACCACCCTGACATTTTACCTACGATGGACGAGGTTACACAACCGCCGCCTAAGTTCCTGGGTTGATGGAAGCTCGTATTGGTCTCCGGGTGGAAGAGCGCATCAAGATGAGGTCATTTCAGCAATTGATGTTCCTATCGAGACTTCAGAGTCGGTTTTGTTTCAGTACGTGCACGAGGCCATAAAGCGACTTTACGAGGTGTTCGAAGGCTTCAAGCTCTCTTTTTGATGAAGCGGAGAAAATTGCAGCACAAGCACTCAGACGAGGGCAAACCTGGGAACGAAATAATGATAGCGGAATGCGAGTCAACAAAAAGCCAGAAAGTTTAGCCCTGCTAATATGATTTCTGCTTGTTTGATCTGGGAAGAGAATTGACCACACACTAGTTTCCTATGTCACACCAGCATCCCATCCTAATCCCATTCGTTGCAAAATCTCCCGCTAAGCATTACAATGGCACAGGTCGAGAGCCCAAGCGTTGATACCTTGCTCCTCTCCATGTATACAAAATCCAATCAATAACTTGGAGTAAGGAGACTCTGGGTCACACGTACCGAATGGATATTATTAGGAGGTAGACTAATGGTAAAAGAGGATATGTACAAAGAGCTGGCAGAGATGATAAACAGGGAAGACCCGCATGTGGTTGGCTTATCGGTGACACCTGCATTATTGAAGCTCCTTAGCCTTCAATTCACCCCCGAGGAGGCTCAACTTTCTCTCCAAATAGGTCTCACCGGTGGAACACTGGACCAGCTTTCAGCAAAGGTGGGCATGAACAAGGACAAACTTAA
>JAGMCC010000109.1 GCA_023129355.1 Dehalococcoidia bacterium
GGAAGGCAGTTATATGAGCTCCAGGAGGTTGACCTGGAGATAGATGTGAAACGGGAAGCGCTCTCTGAGGTGATGGGCCGCTTGGGCCAGAGCGAAGTTCTGGATCAGGCCCGCCTCTCCCTTTCTGGTGATGAGGAGCGTCTCGCTGAGCTGGAGCTGAGTCAGCGCGAGCTGGAGAGAGAGGTGGAGGATCTGCGGGCCAAGGCCACCGCTTCGGAGGAGAAGCTTTACGGCGGCACGGTAAAGAATCCCAAAGAGCTGGCAAGACTCCAGGAGCAGGTAGTAAATCTGCAGCGAAAAATGAGGGAGCGGGATGATAAAACACTTGACATAATGTCCCAGGTGGATACGATGCAGCAAAAGGTGTCCTTAAAACGTGGAGAGGTGGCAAAGATCGAGGAAGACTGGCAAGCAGAGCAGGCCTCGCTATCGCAGCAGCAAGCTGAGCTAGGCGCTGCCTTATCCACCCTGGAGCAGAAGGGGAAAGACCTCGCTGCCAGGCTCGATGCGTCGAGCCTGGAGCTTTATCAGGCGCTACGGCGAAAACGGCAGGGGAGGGCTGTGGCCAAGGTGGAGCAGGGCATGTGTCAGGGATGCCGGATTGCCCTTCCGATGAGCGAATTGCAGCGCGCGAGAATAGGCCAGGAATTGGTACAGTGTAGTAGCTGCGAGAGGATCCTTTACGTGAGTTAGACGATGAGAGCGATCGGCTATTTTCGGATTTTTTCGGATACTGAACAGGGTGTTCCATCACCCCAGGTAGAGCAGGAGGAAAGCTTTTCCCGTTTTTGCCGGGAGAATGGTTATGAGCCGATAACGACCTTTGTCGACGTGGACTCAGGAGGTAGGGTTAGCGACACCCAGTACCAGCGCATGCTCCGCTACATCCGAAAGCAGGGGGAGAATTCCCTCGTTGTGGTGAAAAGCCTCCGTCATCTCCACCCTGACCCCCAGGAAACGGTGCGCTGTCTCCTGGAACTCGATGGCCTAGGGGTCAGGGTCCTCTCCACCGATGAAGCGCTAGCCGACCCCCTGGCAGCGGCCCTCCAGGTGTGGTCAACCCAACGACAGCGTAAAGGAAGTGGGGAGCGGGTGAGGGAAGCGATGAGGACTAGAGCCATCCATGGGAGGGGGCTAGGCAAACCCCCCTTTGGCTATCGGATCGGTGCCGACCAGAAGCTGGAGATTGTGCCTGAAGAGGCGGGCACGGTGGTCCTTATCTATCGATTGTATCTTCAGGAGAATAAGGGCGTTCGCCTCATCGCTCGCTATCTGAATGAGCAGGGGATCACTACCAGGAAGGGTGGCCGGTGGAGCATCGTGGGCATCCGCGATATTCTGCGCAATCGGACATACCTGGGAACCTACTCCCGCTTTGGCGTAAAGGTTCCAGGCAGCCACGCCCCGATAATCCCCAGCTACATCTTTGGTAGGGTGCAGGAACGGCTTAGCGCTAAGCCCAGGCAAGGGGGATATAGCCGAAGGCCGCCCTTACTCCTGACCGGTCTGGCCCATTGCGGTTATTGTGGCAATAAGATGATTGGCGTGAACCGTAGCCAGACCTGGACGAGGCGTAAGGACGGGGGAGAGAGCAAGGGGGAGTATCGCTATTATCAGTGCCAGTCGAGAGCCAACCAGAGCGTTTGCCAATACCATACACGGAGGGCTGACGATTTAGAGAGGACGGTCCTGGCTGCGCTACGGAGGTTCAGCAGCCCTGATGCGCGGGAGCAATTGGTGACG
Source organism: Dehalococcoidia bacterium (assembly GCA_023129355.1). Taxonomy (GTDB): domain Bacteria; phylum Chloroflexota; class Dehalococcoidia; order E44-bin15; family E44-bin15; genus E29-bin15. The sequence continues at coordinate 1,744 of JAGMCC010000109.1, forward strand.
CAAGCCGCCTCTGCCGTGGACCGTAAAACAACAGAGCAGCCTGAATTAGCAAAAAAGCTGAAGGCCCTCGGCCGAAAATTCCGCCGGTATCTCGACCAGGCGTCCCAGGGCGCTATTTCCCTGGAGGAGCTGCGCGCTATGGGTAGGGAGCTGGTCAGGGAGAGGCAGTTTTTGGAGCAAAGGCTGGCCCTCCTCGAAGCTGAGGCGAGGGGGGAGATCACCACGGAGCAACGCCGGGGATATGTAGTCGAGGCGTTGGAGAACCTTCAGGAGCGGTGGGAGACGATGACCTTCCCGGCGAAGAGAGCCCTGCTTCAGTATGCGATCGACCGCATTGTAGTTTACGATGATCATATAGAACCACTGCTCAGACTGTGATGAGCGCAAAACGCCTAATTATTTATACCGATGGGGCGTCGAGAGGCAACCCAGGGCCCTCTGCCATCGGGGTTGTCATAAAGGATGAGCAGGGGAGGGTGATCGCTAAGATTTCAGAAGCCATCGGCAGAACTACAAATAATCGGGCGGAGTATTTCGCCCTCATCGCCGGCCTGGAAGAGGCGCTGAGACTGGGTGCAGAGCGCGTGGACCTCAGAATGGACTCCGAGCTCATCGTGAGGCAGCTTACGGGTAAATACCGGAGCAAGGAGCTCAAAGCGCTACATAAGCAGACCCACCAGCTTCTGCTAAAGTTCAAATCCTACGGCATCGAGCACATCCCCCGGGAGCGTAACAAAGAGGCAGATGCCCTGACCCGCCATGCGCTCCGCAAAGCAGGCAGTTAGTGTCATAAGAAAGGGGAAAACGGTGCCTACGGTGAAGGTTGGCGACATCAACATTTACTACGAGGTTCATGGAGAGGGGGAACCTCTGCTGTTGATTATGGGGTTGGGCAGTGACCTGACAAGCTGGATATTTCAGATTCCAGAGTTCTCCAATAAGTATCGAGTGATAGTGTTCGATAACCGGGGCGTGGGGCGCTCCGACGACCCCGACACACCGTACTCCACGGAGTTAATGGCCGATGATACGGTTGGGCTTCTGGATGCCTTAGACATCGATAAGGCCCATATTCTGGGATTATCTATGGGGGGCATGATTGCGCAGGAGCTTGCCCTCAAGTACCCACAGCGGGTGAAAAGCCTGATCCTGGCGACGACCGCAGCCGGCCCGTATTCATGGGCTACGCACGTCTTAGGTACAATGCTCAGGCTGAACCAGGAGGGAGTCAACCGGGAGACGCTCACCACCTTGCGATTGTCCTGGCTATTTACCGACAAGTTCTTTGGCAACCCGGAACTGGTTCGCACGGTGATCGATACGATGCTGGCAAACCCCTATCCACAGCCAGTGCATGCCTACGCTCGACAGTTTGCTGCCGCTACGGAGCATGACACGAAGGAGCGCATCGGCAAGATAACCGCTCCAACGCTGGTGCTCGTAGGTAAAGAGGATATTTTACTGCCAGTCAAGATGTCGGAGGAGCTGGCTGCAGGCATACCTAACGCCGAGCTGGTCGTCCTCGAGGGGGGAGGACACGGGTTCTTAGTCGAGATTGCGGGCAAGTTCAATCAGGCAGTGCTGGACTTTCTGGAGAAGGTGGAGAAGGGGTAGCGCGGGCTTTATCCTCTCCCCAATTCAGTGGGGAAGACCCGACTATTACCTCAAGCCATCGGGCGTTACGCAAAGCAGGTGGTTAATTCACAAAGAAAGAAGGGGAGGGATGACATTATGCGAGCCATTATGAATAGTGTCTGAAAGGGCGTTTAAAAATGAAAGGAGGGATGTCATGAGTTGGAAAATGAAAGGAGTTTGGTACGAAGCCTGTGCCTCGGAGGGCCACTGCTCCATGTACTTTGCTAGAGACATGGAAGCGCCCTGCAAGTCTTTTCAACTTTTCCAGATCAAAGAGGGCCAAATCGACAATGTGGACGTGGGTGGGATCTTGGTGATCACGGTGGCCGATCTCTTTTCACCCAAGTTCATCGACCTAATGTTCCAAGGTGGAGAAGGGGGTATATACATAAGTGAGGCTGCCTCCGCAGAGCAAAGAAGGGTGCTGGAGCCCTTCTTTACCAATAATGTGCCAGGCATGATACTGGTAAGAAAGACTCTTGGCGTCAGGTTTGTTGACATCAATCTGAGCCAGGAAGACAACACCTACCACATTACCATGCCTTACGGAGAAATGAAGCTGTCACTGACAGTCGGCGGCGACGGGAAGAATCCTCAGCGCCTGGAGAACTCTATATTCAGCGCGATGTTGCGGGATATCAAGATCTGCAACACTCATTTCTGGAAATACATTGACTTCGGGAAGAATTGGGAATTCGTGAACAGAAGCGGCATCATCGCTGACTTTGATTTACAAGGAGGTTAGACGAGTACATTGCCTTGATATTCTCTCTGCTTTGTAGTAGAGTTGAAGGGGGCCAGGTGAACCGGGTGACCGCTCCCGGATAGTATCGGGGGGAGGAAAGTCCGAGCTCCACCGGGTAGGAGGCTGGGTAACGCCCAGGGTCCGGTAATGTAAGTTATCGGATACGGAAAGTGCCACAGAAACATACCGTCCCGATGTATCGGGATAAGGGTGAAATGGTGAGGTAAGAGCTCACCGGCGGTCCGGGTGACCGGGCCGGCCAGGTAAACCCCACCCGGAGCAAGGCCAAATAGGGGAGCGATTGAGGATGGCCCGTCCAATGCTCCCGGGTAGGCCGCTCGAGGCGGGGGGAAA
>JAGMCC010000011.1 GCA_023129355.1 Dehalococcoidia bacterium
AACCCCCACCTGATTATGACCTCGATCACCCCCTTTGGTCAGTATGGCCCTTATCGAGACTATAAGGCGTATCACCTCAACACCTATCACGGCAGCGGGGTGGCTAAAGTCCTGGCCTCGATCCTGCCCCAGGATACCCCGATGCCAACCAAGGGACCAGGGTTCCTCGGGGACTACGACTGTGGACTCAACGCCGCTACCGCGACCATGGCTGCCCTATACGCCTGCCTATTTACCGGCAGGGGGCAGCACGTCGACATCTCCAAGCAGGAGTCGCTCATCGCCACGGAGAGGATAGAGATAGACATGTTCGGGAATAACGAGAGAGGTAGCACCGTCTGGTCGCAATACATGGTGGGAGGATTGCAGCGCTGCAAGGACGGCTACGTGATGATTACCCTCGGCGGGACGCACCACTGGGAAGGTCTCGTCAAGCTCCTGGGTAACCCGGATTGGGCTCAGGATGAGAAGTATAAAGAGGAGATGAATACCTATATCCATGCCCAGGAGATAAACCAGCATATTGCGGAATGGATGATTAATCAAACCAAGGAGGATGTCTATCACCGGGCCCAAGCCTTGAACTGCCCCATTGGCATGGTGACTACGGTGGAGGACCTAGTCACCTCGGAGCAGCTCCAAGTGCGGGGGTTCTTTGCCGAGGTGGAGCACCCCGAGATGGGCAAGTTCAAATGCCCCACAGCATCCTATCGCTTCTCCAAGACACCCCTGCGAATTGAGCGCCCCGCCCCCCTCCTCGGCGAGCACAACGAAGAGGTCTTCGGTAAGCGGTTGGGATATACCAAGGAGGAGCTGGCACGGATGAGAGGTGCCGGGATCATATGAACAGGAGAGCTATCGAATGTCACGCCTCCCCTTAGATGGGATAAGGATTACCGATTTCACCTGGGCCTGGGCCGGCCCCTACGCCACCATGCTCCTCGCCTTTATGGGGGCCGAGGTGATCAAGATCGAGACCAACAAGCGCCCCGACCACGCCAGGTTGCGCGCCCTGGCAACAGGCCTCGGCTCTAAAGATCCCGACCTATCGCCCATCTTTAACGACCTTAATCTCAACAAGATGGCCATCACCCTCGACCTGGCCCAACCCAAGGCAGTGGCGCTGGCAAAAAGGCTGGTGGGCATAAGCGATGTGGTAGCGGAGAATTTTCGTCCCGGGGTGATGAACAGGCTGGGATTGGCATATGACGCCCTTAAAGAGGTAAAGCCCGATATTGTCATGCTTTCCTCATCATCGTTGGGCGCCGTGGGGACCGAGAGTAAATACGCCGGCTATGCCCCCATCTTTGCCGCCCACGGTGGCCTTGCCTACCTCACCGGCTACCCCAACGCTCGCCCCGTACCCCTCATGGGTTCCAGCGACCTGAGGAGCGCCGCCACCAGTGCCTTCGCTATCCTCATCGCCCTGTATCACCGCGCGCGTACCGGGGAGGGACAGCATATCGACCTCTCCTCCGTTGAGACGATCTCGGTGCTCATTGGCGATGCCCTCCTCGACTACATCATGAATGACCGAATACCCATCCGCAAGGGGAACCGCGATGAAATTATGGCACCCCACAATTGCTATCCGTGCCAGGGTGAGGATAAATGGGTCTCCATCGCCATCGCCAGCGAGGAGGAGTGGCAATCATTTTGCGATGCCCTGGGAAATCCCCCATGGACTAGAGAGGAAAAATTCCGCGATGCCTACCTCAGATGGCAGAACCAGGACGAGCTCGACCGGCTCATCGGGGAGTGGACCATCAACTACACCCATTATGAGGTAATGGAAAGGCTTCAGCAGGTGGGGGTCGCCGCCATCCCTTCCTTCGACGGCACAGAGCTATTCCAAGACCCCCACTTCAAAGAGCGGGGGCTTGCCACCGAGGTGATACACCCCAAAATCGGGAAGCGCATCGTTCTCGCCCCACCATGGAAATTCTCAGATACACCAGCGCAGATTTCCCACCGAGGCCCGCTACTTGGGGAGCACAATGAATATGTTTTTGGCGACCTTCTCGGCATACCAAAAACGGAGATTGCCCAAATGGAGGAAGAGGGGGTTTTCTACTAGAGAACCTCTCTTATCAGGATGTTCTCTTTAGCACGATCCACGGCATACTGACAGGCCTCAAATGCCTCCTGGCGATGGGGAGCTGCAATAGCAACAACCATGATGACATCCCCCACCTCAATCCGACCCACCCGATGACAGATAGCCACATCCTCAAGCTGCCACTTGGCGCGGATCTCATCACCGATCTCCTGAAGCTGCTGCTCCACCCTCTGCTTATCCCCCTCACACTCAGCAAAGCGCACCCGCTTTTTCGCCCTTAACGCATGTACTTTTTGATCAATCGACCTTGAAATTAGAGATCGGCTTTTTTCAACGGCGCTATTGGAACGAAAAGCAGAGTGCCCCCGCAACGAGCCGATAAAGCTCACTGTGGCGCCATTGCTGGAATCCCCTCTCACGCTATCTATAATAAGGTCGGGGATGATGGGGTCTTGCGTTACCTCAACCACGCTTTTTCGTACTTTTCGCCGGTTTAGGCAGAGAATCCTCGGTAACACTCTTATCCTGAGCCCCCGGAGCCACTTCTGCGGCCGCCTCTTCAACAGGCTTATTAAAGAGTGCCTCCAGCTCCTCGCCCTCTATGGTCTCGTTGGCGATTAATGCCTCCGCTAACTGCACCAGCTTTCCCCTGTTCTTGGTAAGGATCTCAGTGGCCACGCTACGGGCGTGTTGAATAAGCTGCTGAACCTCCTCATCGATCTCGTCAGCAATCCTGTCACCATAGTCCTTCTGCTCCGCAATCTCGCGCCCCAGGAAGACCAATTCCTCCCTTCGCCCGAAGGTGCGGGGGCCCAGCTTCTTGCTCATCCCGTATTCGGTGACCATCTTGCGGGCGATCTTGGTTGCCTGCCCGATGTCGCTTTCAGGTCCGGTGGTCATTTCATTAAAGATCAGTTCCTCTGCACAATGCCCGCCAAGCAGGGTGGCCAGCGCATCGTTAAACTGAGAGCGGGTCCACAGATAGCGATCTTCTGTGGGCAGGAGGCGAGTGTAGCCACCCATCGCGCCACGAGCGATTATCGAGACCTTATGCACCGGGTCGGCATTGGGAAGCATCCTGGCTGCAAGAGCATGGCCCGCTTCATGGTAAGCAGTGATGTCCTTCTCCTTGGGGCTGATGATCCTGCTCTTCCGCTCCGGGCCGGCGATCACCCGGTCGATGGACTCCTCAAGCTCGAGGAGACTGATTTCCTTCTTACTGCGCCGCGCCGCCAGGATGGCTGCCTCATTCACCAGGTTGGCGAGGTCAGCGCCCGAAAAGCCAGGGGTCTGTTTGGCAACGATCTCCAGATTGGCCGAATCATCCAAGGGCATACCCTTGGCATGCACCTCCAGGATCGCCTTACGCCCCTTAATATCGGGACGATCCAACACCACCTGCCGGTCAAAGCGGCCGGGGCGAAGCAACGCCGGGTCGAGGATGTCGGGGCGATTTGTCGCTGCGACAACGATGACATTGGTGGAGGAATCGAAGCCATCCATCTCCACCAGGATCTGGTTGAGGGTCTGCTCCCTTTCGTCATGGCCGCCGCCAAACCCTGCTCCCCGGTGACGCCCCACAGCGTCGATCTCGTCGATAAAGACAATACAGGGGCTATTACGCTTCGCCTGGTCGAAGAGGTCCCTCACCCGGGAGGCACCCACTCCGACAAACATCTCCACGAACTCGCTGCCGCTTATGGAGAAGAAGGGGACGCCAGCCTCACCGGCCACCGCACGACCAAGCAGGGTCTTCCCCGTGCCCGGCGGTCCCACCAGGAGCACCCCTCTCGGGATTCGCGCCCCCAGGGCGGAGAACTTCTCCGGGCTCTTGAGGAACTCCACCACCTCCTGGAGCTCCATCTTCGCTTCATCGACCCCGGCGACATCATTGAAGGTAACGGCGGGGTTGGTGCTGGGAAACAGGCGCGCCTTGCTCCGGCCAAAGCTCATCGCCTGATTCCCCGCCCCCCGCGCGCGGCTGAAGATGAACCAGATCACGCCAATAAAGAGAACCAAAGGCAATAGTGTTAAGAGTAAATTGCCCCAATTAAAGCCGCTCGGGGGTTGTGGATCGAGCGCCACCTGGCTCATATCTACTTCACGTGCCACCAGATAATCGTAAAGCTCCGCGGTGCTTCCCACAAAACTGGCCTTAAATATCTGGGTATCCCCTTCCATTGCGGTAAGGGTATCCCCCTCTTGCACTATCCGGTTAATGTTGCCTGTTACTTCATTACCGTCTGCTAACTCTACAGAGCCCGTTACCGTCAGTGCTACCAGCTCGTCAAGGGAGCCAGACTTAACCTCTTCAGAACGGGGGAAAAAGGCAAAGAAGAGCGCCACCAGCGCTGCGATCACCACCAGATAAATAACGCCCCTTTTCAGGAACTTCGAGCCCATTCCTCACTCCAAACCGCGAGGCATAAATTGCCTCGCCTTCCACCATAGCTATCTATTATACCAAAAAGCGCCTATAAATTAAATAGCAAGAGCCAGGCAGTTGTTGCCCCCCTCCTTCATGTGTATTATACTTAATGACGATGGGCCTTGAGATCGCTTACGAGAAGGCGCGAAAAGACATGGAACGGCTCAACCCCCCTGTTGTTGCCTCCATGAGTGGGGCTAGCTTCGATGAGGGAAGGTTCACCGTGCCCTTCTTCCACCGCTCCTTCACCGTCCACATCCCCGAGGTGAAGGTGGCCGAGGTGGCAAGCGATACCCCACCCCCCAGGTTGCTTGAGATACTATTAATGCATTACCTGGTGAATGCCGATGGCACACCCATATCGGGCATGTGGGTCACCTATCGTCATCTCCCCGGGGCTTATCTCTTCGAGCAAAGGTTCACCAATATGGCTTTACGACCTTTGCTCGAAAGCTTCGGCAACGATGCTGATGGGTTTCGCCAGGCCGCCCTGTCCATCGGGGGCAGGCCAATGACCCGCACCGGCGATGCTGCCTTTAGATTCCTGGCACTGCCCAAAATCCCTATGGGTTGTATCCTATACCTCGGAGATGATGAGGTGTCCCCCTCCATTAACATGTTATTCGATGCCGTTGCCCCCCACTATCTTCCTACCGAGGACCTTTCTTATCTCGGCCTTTACCTTAGTGCAGAGTTGCGGGGCCATAAAACTAGCTCCAATTGTGAGGAGGGGCATCTTAACAAAGATTGACCTGCTACCCCGAAATGGAATCGCTTAAAGGGGGAAACGGTAATGGCTGATCCTGTAGTTCTTGGTGAACCAAGAGACCGGACCGCTTACGTAACAATGATTCGCCCCCATAAACGAAATGCTCTAAATACCGAGCTATGTATTGAGTCAGGCGATGCATGGGAACTTCTGAATTAAAGGAGGTAAGTTATGTGTGATTGGTGCGAGAAGTATGGTGATGGGTATGAGAGATGGTACTTCAACCCGGCTAACTATGCGAGGAGGCTTTACAAGATTAGAAGGGAGGAGGCCGAGGCATCAGGGGCAGAGGCCAACCCCCAGGCCGCCGGGGGAATGGCCTTTGTCGGCAGCGATTTTCTCGAGGCCAGGGAGAGGGGGGACACGGCAGAGGTGGAGAGGATGAAGCAGCAACTCGAGGGTGCCATGTGGCTCACCCACTTCGGGCAGGTGATCACCCTTGAGGAGGCTCTCAAGATCACCGACATCATGTATCCCATTTCCCTGATAACCTGCGCCTGTCGCCGCTCCATGGAGGGTCTCCCCGATGAGGAGAACTTTACCTGCATGGGCATGGGGGCAGGGATGTATAAATGGGAGCGCTGGCCCGATACCTATCGAGGGGGGGTTCACTTCCTCACCCCCGACGAGGCGAAGGAGGTTTTATCCAAGCTGAACAAGAGGGGCCTGGTACACTCTATCTATACATTCGGCACCCCCTATCTCGCCGGTTTGTGCAACTGTGACTACCCAGATTGTGCCGCCATCAGGACAGTGATCGATCTCGGAATCAAGGTCCTATGGAAAGGACACTATGTGGCTAAGATCGATCCCGAGCTATGCAATGGCTGCGCCTCCTGCGTGCACCGCTGCCAGTTCAGGGCTCTCAGCTTCATCCCCAGTAAAAACAAGGCCTATATCGACCAGTTCCAGTGTTTCGGATGCGGTCTCTGCGCCACGGAGTGCGATCAGGAGGCGATCACCCTGGTGGAGCGGGCCAGCCTTCCCGCTCTGGCAAACGTTTGGTAAATATGAGTAGAAAGGGGTAAAGATGCTGCCCACAATCACCGTAAACGACGAAAAGTGCAAAGAACCGACCTCCTGCCGCAAGTGCCTGCTCATCTGCCCGACACACGTCTTCGGGCTGGGCACCGATGTGGGGCCCCAGAAGTTCCGTGAGATAGACCCCAGCCACTTCATCGTGAGAGCGGTACGCTTGGATAAATGTAGCGGCTGCATGGATTGTGTCAATATATGCCCGCAAAATGCTATTCAGGTGAGCTTTAACGGAGGTGATGCGAGATGACTATGGGTTGGAAGTACGCCAAGCCAATAAAGGAAAAACTGATGACCCTGGAGGAGCCTTGGAGGGCGCTTCCCTTCGATGCTGATCGGGGTCTGGTCGATGAGATCACGGCGCAGTGCGATATTGAGGCACTGGTGAAAAGCCTCAAGGGCAAGGATGAGAAGGTGGCTCGAGAGGCCCTGGAGGCCTTCGGCAAGGAACTGATGAAGCTTACTATCGAGCTTGCCGATGGCAAGTTTATGGATCGCACCGGTGAGATGGTGGAGAGGGTGGCCAAGCAGACGGGGGTCTCTTTCCCCCATCGCTTCGAGCGCTATGTGGAGCTCGCCATACTGGCCTCGCGACCCACCGACAGGTGGAACATCGCCAAAGCGACCACCAAGGAGCTGGTGCTCCAGGTCTCTAGCTGTACCCTAAATAAAGCGATGACTGAGGCAGGACTCGCGCTTCCCTGCAAAGCGATGTGCCTTGCCTGCTTCGAGGTAGCCGCAGCCAAGACCGGCGACAAATTAAATATCAAAATGAGCAAGACACTGGCCAAGGATGGTATGTGTGAGTTCACTTTTTCGCTCCAGTCGTAGGATAAGACATGAATTCGGCGTATTCATATCGCCGCCTCAAGGGAGATGGCAGGAGTCACGGGGATTTAACGGTTTCCAGTGGTCCAAAAGCTTCCGAGCCCATAGAGTGGGGCTCGAGGAGTTCCTCGAGGAGTGGTATGACCGAAGTGCCGAGAACTGCAACCTCTTCGAGAACATCAGCGAGGTGGATAAATACAGCGTCACCTGCACCGTGTGTAGCCACTTCGAAGAGGAGTGCTGCTCCCCTGGCTCCAAGGGCCCGAGCATCCTCAGCCTGCTCAAGGCCTCCTATAGGCACGATGGACTGTTCTGGCAATAGCGACCGGTAGCAGAAAACACTTAAAACATCCCTAGGTTCGAAAAAGGCGATAGTCATTGACACAGCAAACCCAAAACCCTAAAATAGTCATCGAAAGCTGAAACCCACAGCACCTAAAATAACAAAGTGAACCAGGAAAAAACCTTAGTTCAAGCGGCGACGCATTTCCTTGCTAGCTTGCCTCCCAAGGAGAGGGAGGAATGCCAGCAAGAGTTGAATAAGTTTGTTCGCTGGTACGGCAGGGAGCGCCCCTTGAGCCAGCTTGCCGCCCGCGAGGTAGCAAGCTACGCCGAGAGGATGGAGGGTTCCTCAGCCAACACCATGAAAAGGCTGGCACCGGTGAGGGCTTTCCTATCCTATGCCAAGAAGGAAGGGCTCATCAAGAATAACCTTGCAGTCCATCTTCGCGTGAAGAAAGGGTCGCTCAAGAAAGGGCCACCCGGTAGGGGACCTATCGAGATAGTCACCCTGACACCAGAGGGTTACCAGGAGCTGAAAGCTGAGCTTTCTACCCTTCAAGGGGAGCGACCCAGGATTGCCAATGATATCCGTAAGGCTGCCGCCGATAAGGACTTCCACGAAAACGCCCCCCTCGATGCCGTCAAGGACTATCAAGGAATGGTTGAGGCGCGGATCAGGCAACTGGAGGCGATTCTCAAATCGGCGGTGGTCACTACAAAGAAGGGTGCTAGCGCAACGGTGATCCTGGGCAGCACAGTCACCCTTCAAGACCTCTCCTCCAATGAAGAGCTGCGCTATACTCTAGTCAACCCCAGCGAGGCGAGCCCCTCAAAGGGCAAACTCTCCATCGACTCACCCACAGGGAAGGCGCTCCTCAGTCGCCGGCAGGGCGAGACCATTGCGGTTTCCGCTCCAGCGGGCACACTGCATTATCGCATCGCGAGGATAGATGACTGAACACGGTATGCCAAAAAGTTCTGCGCTCGAGCGGCAGCCTTTCACTTCCTGGTGGCGTGATATGCAGCAAGCGCTAAGTTCTAGCGCTCACCGATCCCCGGCTGCTAGTGACCAGGGAGCTCAAGAAAATCGAGTTGTCGACGAAAAGTGCAACTCGTGGCCCACACTGATTGACTTCTTTGATGAGATGGGTTACTAATGTAAAAGAGGAGGTAACCATGAAATTTTTATCAAAGGAAATGATTGATGAAATGTTGAAGCAAGCGGAAGCAGATCCGGAGCTCCCGTCAAAGCTTAAAGGGCTGACCATCAGACTCCTTATGGTAGGCACTGACTGCCCAGGGAATGAAGACAGGCAATACTCGATCATTCTTGCAGATGGGAAGCTTATCAATATGGAAATGGAGACGCAGCCCGCCCCCAGTGACCTCAGGACTGCACCCCTCGATAAAACCAAGTATGATTCCCGGGTCACTTGCTCTTATGAGACGCTCCTCGACTTAGTGCAGGAGAAGATGAGCATGGTGGCAGCGCTAGGGAAGGTGACGATTGACGGGGATTTACCCAAATTGATGACTCAGGTAGAGGGATTTATCGCTCTACTGCAGTTTATGAACACACTGCCTCTAGAGTATTGATGTCGGTTTCCCCTTGCAGACTGGTCGGGGTGAGAGGATTCGAACCTCCGACCTCTTGCACCCCATGCAAGCGCGCTAAACCGGACTGCGCCACACCCCGTTTTTCCCAGCTACCACATTATATCCATGTCTAACCTGAATTGCAAGGTAAGCGAGTACAGACGCTGAGCCCGTTCAGATAGATGAGTAACACCCTGGACAACCTCTCTGTCACCCCGACTTTTCGCTTTCTGTCATTCTGACCCCTCCGCTTTGCGAGAGTCCGATTTATCGGACGATTTAGGCCGAAGTGTCGGCCGACCTGGCGGCCTCGGCCTCGGGGGAAGAATCTCTTGAATAAGGCGGATGGCTGGATTCTTCGCCGCCCCTTCGCTCCGCTCAGGGCTTCGGCTAAGAATGACAATGGGATGGGTTGGAACTAATTTAGTGGACGAGTACAGACGCTTGCTTTAGTAGGCTAGAAATGCTAAAATCTTCAATGTCACATATCCCATGCCTATCTACGAATATGAATGTAGTCTCTGCCACTCCCGCTTTGAGCGAAGACAGAGGTTTGATGAAGAGTTAGTGAGTATCTGCCCGAAATGCCAGGGCAGGGTGAGCCGTGTCTTCCATTCCGTGCCCATCCTTTTCAAGGGGAGCGGCTTTTACAGCACGGATCACGGCCGGGGGCGTGTTGGCTCTACCGGCAGGGAAAAAGCGGAACACGCCGCGAAGGAACCTGCTAAGAAGGAAGTCGAGGACACCGCTTCGAAGAAGTCGACAGAGAGCAAGACCGAGGATAAAAAGTAGCGACACATTGAGGTGGGGAGAAGCGGGGGCGTTTAAAAAGGTGAAAGCACTAGTCCAAAGAGTGAGCAAAGCCTCGGTAAGCGTCGCCGGCGAGGTGGTGGGGCAAATTGGCCAGGGACTGGTGGTGTTCTTGGGCATATCCAGGGGAGACACGGAGCGAGCTGCCCAGTACCTAGCGGAGAAAACAGTAAGCCTCCGCATATTCTCCGATAGTGAAGGCAGGTTCAACCTCTCCGCCCTGGACACCTGGGGTGAGCTTCTGGTGGTGAGCCAGTTCACCCTGCTCGCCGATACCAAAAAGGGGCGGCGCCCCAGCTTTACCGATGCGGCACCACCAGAGAAGGCTGAAATCCTCTTTGAGCGATTCCTCTCCCATATTCGCTCCAGCGGGCTCAAGGTAGCAAGCGGTCGATTTCAGCAGCACATGCTTGTGGAGATCCATAACGATGGACCGGTCACCATCATGCTCGATAGCAAAGAGAAATATCCTGAGCCGTAACCATCGGTAAAAAGCCCCCAAAGTTCCTCTCAGCCTGATAAAAAGCGGGATTTTCTGCATCTAGTTGCACCTGCAAACTATTGCAATTATTTTTCAACTGTGCTACTATAAAATTCGATGAAGAGACTGAAGCGGTCTAAAGAGGTAGGCGAAGCTTTGCGGGAGCTGGGTTACCGGCTGACCCCGCAACGCCAGCTCATTCTCAACGCCCTTCAACAGAGCGATGACCACATAAGCGCTGAGGATATCCATGCCCAGGTTTGCGCCAAATATCCCCAGGTGAACATCTCCACTGTCTATCGCACCCTGGAGCTGTTGAAGAATCTTGGCCTGGTAACCGAGACCGACCTCGGGAGCGGGAGATTTCGCTATCACCCCGCCGCAAAAGGTCACCACCACCATCTGATCTGCGAGCAGTGCGGCGCCACCATAGACGTAGATGAATCCCTGCTCCTGCCTTTAAAGCGCACCTTGCTTATGGAGTACGGGTTCCACGCCAACATGAGCCATCTCGCCATCTTCGGGCACTGCTCAAAGTGCCGGGGGTGATTTTTTTAATGGTATTTGCTGCAACTGATTGCATGTGCATAGAATCGCATTAAAACAAACAAAGGAGGGCAAAAACTATGAAAAAGGGGACACGCTTGGCAGCCGCTATACTACTAGCAGGGATAATGTTCATCGCTGCCACGGGCATAGCAGGTGCCCACAATCTCTACATAGAAACGAACACTAACCCAGAAATACCCATAGAGCAAGAGGTTCAGATACATTTCGGTCATCCTAATGCTCCAGAGTCATGTATGATAGTGCCAATGGAATACGCTCGAGTGCACAAACCTGATGGAACTATAGCAGATCTAGAACTGGAAGAGGATTCAGGCTATCGCACGGCCAGTGAAGCCACCTACTGGACGGCTGAGGTCACCCTAGAGCAGGAAGGTGATTACGTTATCGTCGCCTCAAGAGGACCGATCTACTTTGACCCGGCATGGCATAGCCTTGCTGGACCACCTGAACTCACCCGAGACTGGGCCAAGGTAATAATTGACGCCGGCGGGGAGGAGCAGTGGGACAAAGCGGTGGGTCTCGAGTTCGAGATCGTTCCACTGGTACGCCCCTATGATCTGGAAGTTGGAGACACTTTCGAAGCCAAGCTTCTATACAATGGCGAACCGGTAAAAGCAGAATACGCTGCCGCTCATGAAAGCGAAAGCATACATGACCCAGAGGTAGCTCAGGTGGGTGAGACAGCGGAGGACGGAACATTCTCAATATACATTAGTAAACCGGGAATGTGGACAATAAAAGGCAAGTACGACATGGAGGAAGCTGGTACGTGGAATGCCACCTTCGACCTCCCGAATTACTTTGACCAAGGCGACCAGTTGGACTACCAAGTGAAGAGAAACCAGACCCTATTGACACTGTGGGCTTCATCGCTGGGAGCCGCGCCAGCGGGACCTCAAGGGCCGGAAGGCCCCCAGGGGCCAGCGGGGCAACCGGGGCCGGCAGGAGGAGCTGGCTTTGCGTATGCCGCCCTGGTAATCGCCTTAGTCGCGCTAGTCCTCAGCGGCATATCGCTTGCTCGAAAGAGAGGTTAATAATAGATTGCATATCTCCGACGGGGTGTTATCGCCGCAGGTCTGGGTATCCGGATATGTGATTACCGGCGCATTAGCAACTTATATATTAACCAAGAAAACAGACATTAGCGAAATACCAAAGCTATCGGTAATTACCGCAGCGGTCTTTGTGGCATCATTAATTCACATACCGATTGGGCCAACAAGCGTCCATCTTGTACTGAGCGGCCTGGCAGGGATAACGCTGGGATTAGCCGCCTTCCCTGCGATTCTCGTAGCGTTAATCCTGCAAGCCTTTCTTTTCCAACATGGAGGTATAACAACCATCGGGATAAACACGGTTAACATGGGGTTGCCAGCACTGGCAGCGTACGGGGTTTTCCTGGCAGTAACCAGGACCAATATCAAGGGGAAATATACAATATTCGGTGGCCTGGCCGGGGGAATAGCCATAGCCCTCGGTATTGCCCTACTTTCCCTGTGTTTACTTAGCACAGGTGAGTATCTGGAATACGTGGTCCCCTATGTCGTTGTGGCGCACTTGCCGGTAGTAGCCATCGAGGCCATTGTTGTAGGTGCTTTCGCTGGATTCATGTTAAGGGTAAGACCACAGTTACTAAAAGGATATAAGCCAAGGGAGGTGGTATAATGAAGAAGGTAATGATCCCAATCGCCGTTCTCTTTCTGTCCATCCTGTTCCTCATCGGGTTGTCCTCAACGGCGAATGCCAACCCCCATCGCATGCTGATGAATTACCAAGTGGGCAGGATAGATATGGTTGTATATTTCTCCGGGGGTACCCCGGCCCAAAATGCCCATGTCACAGTCTACAGACCCGATGGGACCATCTATCTGAAGGGAGAGACCAACGAAGAAGGGGAATTCTCCTTTGAGCCGACGGTGATGCAAGGCGAGTGGAAGGTAGTGGCAGAGCACTCGGGCCACAGAGCGGAAATATTAATAGGAGCAGAGGGCGAGGGCGGAACCAGTGAAATGCCATTATACATTACAGTGACAGCCGGACTCGGCTATCTAATAGGCCTCGGCGGAGCGGCTATAGGCTACATGGGATGGAAAGCGCGGAGGAAAAGAGAGAGTGAAACACCATCCTGAGATCGACAAATATGCCGGGCTCAGCTCCCCCATACACAACTGGGACCCGCGGGCAAAGCTGATAGCTATCCTCTCTCTCATCATCGCCATCGTGCTCATCCCCGACCTTGAGATAGCCTTAGTCGGGCTAGCGATCGCCCTTACCCTCGCCTTAATATCGAGGATACCATTTAGCTTCATGCTGAAACACATGATGTGGGTCATCATGTTCATCGCGCCCCTGTTCGTCATCGTTTCCCTCACCCCCAGCGGCGGAATCGAGCATGCCTCCCTGATAGCGGTTAAGGCACTTGCGGCCGTTATCCTTATCTTCCCTATGATCGGAACCATGAGGTTCGATACCACAGTTAAAGCCCTGGAAAGGCTCAAAATCCCCTCAAAGCTCGTTCAAATGATAATGTTTGCCTATAGGTACATCTTTGTCTTTAGCGGGGAGTTTCAAAGGATGTTCACGTCGCTCACTTCGAGAGGTTTCCGTAAAAGAACAAATATCTACACGCTCAGTACAACGGGTAAGCTGATCGGGATGCTGTTTGTTAGAAGCCTTGACCGGTCAGAGAGGGTCTTCAGTGCGATGGTCTCCAGGGGATATGATGGAAACCTTAAGACCCTGGTTGAATTCGAGATGCACACAGCGGATGTTCTCAAGGCCGCTATATTGATCGCAATCGCAGTCGCATTGGATTTAATTTGTTTCACGGTGGTGTAGAAGATGGAAATGGCTATAAGTATTACCGATCTCAGCTACACCTACCATGACGGGACGCCGGCATTAAAGGGGGTTTCACTCGATATATCCAGGGGAGAATCGATTGGCGTTATCGGCCCCAATGGCGCCGGAAAGACCACGCTTTTATTACACCTGAACGGTATCCTAATGAGCGAAAACGGAAAGGTAAAGATACTGGGAAAGGAAACAAGGAAAGAGAACCTGAAAGGGATCAGGAGAGACGTGGGGCTTGTTTTTCAAGACCCCGATGATCAGCTCTTCATGCCTACCGTTTTCGACGATGTGGCCTTCGGCCCTATAAATATGGGCTGTGCCCAGGAGGAGGTAAGGGAGAGGGTGGCTCAAGCCCTTGAGTGGGTAGGCATGGAGGGCTGTGAACAAAGGTCGCCGCAACACCTAAGCATCGGTGAGAAGAGGCGCATCGCCATCGCCACCATCCTCTCCATGAGCCCGCAGATTCTGGTAATCGATGAGCCCACCGCTAACCTCGACCCGCGAGCCAAGTGGGAACTCACTGTGCTGCTCAGGGGGCTGTCCATGACCAGGATCGTGGCATCACACGACCTGGAGATGGTCGCCGCGCTCTGTGAACGCACCATCGTCCTCGATAACGGAAAGATAGTCGCCGATGATGCCACACCGATTATTATGTCAAATACTGTCCTGCTGCAGAGACACGGCCTGGCACCTGCCTCCGGGATCATCGAGCCCCGAGATCGAGGTCCTTTGCTAAATAGGTGATAGCTAAGCCCCACAATTTATATATTCCTCAAATAATTTGCCAAGTCCTTCTCATCTTGCGGTATAAAAGCTTCGTACCGCGATGCGCACCTCTCCTTTAGCTCTTCCGTGGCAAAGAATGCCACTATAGGATACCCGGCGATCTCAAAACAGCCCTCATCGTCTTCGCTGTCACCGATGTATACTGTCTTCTTCTCATCAAGGTTTCTACGGCGAAGCGCTCTCAGCAGCAATTGCGGTTTATTTTTGTATATGTTCAATAGAAACTCAATCGCCCTTCCGCCTTTATGCCTGAACGCATTGGCTTCCCGGAAATCGAAGTAGCGCCTAAATCCGGCAACAGTCAGGACACGATCGATTCCATATCCATAGCCGGATGAAAGGATACCAGTGGTCTTTCCCCGCTGGTGACAGAATCGGATCGGCCTCAGAATTCTGCGATCAAGTTTTTGTTGCGTTTCCCTCCTGGCTGCGTATCTATCAACTGAACGGTGGATGAAGGAGATAGGAAGCCCGTTTATTACTCCTCGATTGTAAA
>JAGMCC010000110.1 GCA_023129355.1 Dehalococcoidia bacterium
CATTATCTCCATAGCCCAGCCCATCGACCATTCCCGCACCCAGAGCGATGATGTTCTTTAGCGCTCCCCCCAGCTCCACCCCCACCACGTCCTCACTGGGATAAACCTGAAAAGAAGGCGAGTGCACGATCTCGCTGACCATCTCCGCCACCTTGTCATCATGGGTCGCAATCACCGTTGCCGCCGGAAGCCCCCGCGCGATCTCCTTGGAGAGATTTGGCCCGGAGAGAACACAGATTTTTAACCCGTGCTCTGGATCCAGCTCCTCGGCGATTACCTGAGTCATTCTCTTTGCGCTGCCGGTCTCCAGCCCTTTGGATGCACTCAGAATAGGCACCCCCTCAGCGATGTGCCCCTTCATTAGTCTTACATTCCGGCGCATCTCCTGAGAGGGCACCGCGAGTATAACCAGCGAGGCACCCTGAAGCGCCTCCTCTATAGCGCTGGTAGGGAAGAGCCCCTTGGGGAAGGGGATGCCGGGTAGACGGACTGTGTTCTCTCCATCCCTGACCAGTCGCTCAGCCTCCTCCTTCGTCCTCGCCCAGAGCGCCACATCAATGCCCCTGCGTGCCAGCATTATGCCCAGGGTAGTGCCCCAGCTAGTGGTACCAATAATGGCAACCTTCATCAGGCCTCCCCTTTTTTCGAACATTAAGCTATGTCGGAATCAACCTGTAGCCATGCTCCACAAATACAGATTCCAAGTTGTAGAGCGTATAGAGTAGTACGGAAAAAGTCTACTGAACAGTACGAGAAGAGCCTATCTTCGACTCTGTGCCCGAAAGCAGCCGTCGAATATTGTCACGGTGCCGGAAAATGACTATCGGCACCACCACCAGCCCAAAGACCACATAGGCAAAGTGCCCAAAAGACCCAACGTCTAAAACGACAAACGGGATCATGGCCAGCAACATAGTAAGTGCCCCCAGTATGGAGCCCAGCGATACGTAGCGGGAAAGGCCCACCACCAAAAGGAAGACGACGAAAGCGATAAGTCCCACCGGCCAGCATAACACCAGCACGGCACCGAAACCGGTGGCGATGCCGCGCCCGCCCCTGAATCCAATGTATATCGGCCAGCTATGTCCGACGATGGCGGCAATGCCGCCAGCCACCTCAGCCCATTGGGGATAAGCGGTAACAATTGGCCAGGCGAGCGCCACGGCAGCGGCCCCCTTCGCCATGTCGGCGAAGAAGACGAAGACCCCGGCCTTAACGCCCACTAGGCGCATTACATTGGTCATCCCAATATTGCCACTGCCATGTTCCCGGATATCTATGCCCCTGGCCAGCTTGACCAATATGAAACCTACGGGGATAGACCCGATGAGGTAGCCCAGGATAATCAGGCCGACAAAGCTCAGGACGATCACTTCTCCCCCCTCCTCTTGAAGATTAGGCGAAGCGGTGTCCCTTGAAAGCCAAAGTTACGGCGTAGCTCATTCTCCAGGTAGCGCCGATAGGAGAAGTGTAGCAGAGCGGTATCGTTCACCGAGAATACGAAGGTGGGGGGACTCGTTTCAGCCTGAGTGGCATAGAGTATCTTGAGCTTTTTGCCTGCCACTGCCGGGGGGGCATGGGCCGCCACCGCATCACCAACCACGCTATTCACCAGAGCGGTGGGCACGCGTTTTTTTCGCACCTCAAAGATTCCTGTGGCAGCACTGAGAACGTCACTCACCCCTTTTCCAAACTTAGCCGAGATACACAAAACAGGCACATAGGGCATAAACTTGAGCCTGTTTCGAATCTCTCTGGTATACTGCCTGTGATTCGCCATCTCCGCAACCAGGTCCCACTTATTAACCACCAGCACCATCCCTTTAAAGGCTTGCTGAATGTAGCCGGCGATGTGGGTATCCTGAGCGGTGACCGGCTCGGTGGCCTCGGTGATGAGCAGGGCCACATCGGCCCGGCTGATGGCCCTGAGCGCCCGCGCCACGCTATAGCGCTCGATGCCACCCTCCACCCGACCCCTCCTCCTGATGCCCGCCGTATCTATAAGCAGCATACGCTCGCTATTGTGCTCAAAGATGGTATCTATAGCATCCCTGGTCGTCCCCGGCGTGTCGGTGACGATGGCGCGCTCCCTGCCCAGAATGGCATTAAGCAGCATCGATTTTCCCACATTGGGGCGTCCCACAATGGCCACCTTCATCATTTCCACCTCCTCCTCGGGGGGAAAGTAGGGCAAACTCTCCACCACCGTATCGAGGAGCTCAGCGACGCCCAGGTCGTGATAGGCGCTGATGGGGAGTGGATCGCCGAGGGCCAGCTCGTAGAACTGAGCGGCCTCGTAGCTGCGCTGCTCGTTATCCGCCTTGTTGGCCGCCAGCACCACCCGCTTACCCGAGCGCCTGAACATCTCGGCGATCTCCTTGTCCATGGGGGTTACCCCATCGAGCACATCGACCAGAAAGATGATGGCATCAGCCTCATCGATGGCGACCGCCACCTGGTCTTTCACATTCTGGACAATATCGCT
This sequence comes from Dehalococcoidia bacterium, assembly GCA_023129355.1. Classification (GTDB taxonomy): domain Bacteria; phylum Chloroflexota; class Dehalococcoidia; order E44-bin15; family E44-bin15; genus E29-bin15. The sequence goes on from JAGMCC010000110.1 coordinate 2,486, forward strand.
TGGCGGGGTTAGCAAAAGACCGCCGGTGTCTACTATGGTGAAAGCACTTTCCTTCCAGGCGATGTCGGCGTAGAGGCGGTCGCGGGTAGTGCCCGGCTCATCTTCAATAATGGCCACACGCTTACCCACCAGCCGGTTAAACAGGGTGGACTTGCCCACATTAGGCCGGCCCACGATGGCCACGATTGGTTTGGTCATCTTAGTAGCTTCGCCAGTATCGCCTTCTGCATGTGAAGCCGGTTCTCCGCCTGGTCGAAGACCACCGATTGCGTCGATTCCAAGAGACCCTCGGCGATCTCCTCGCCATGGTGCGCCGGCAGGGGATGCATAAAAATGACCTCCCGCTTTGCCAGAGACAAAAGCTCCTGGTTCACCTGATAGCCAGCGAAAGATGCCCGGCGACGCTCCGATTCAGCCTCCTGCCCCATGCTGGTCCAGACATCGGTATAGACCACGTCGGCATTTTCCACAGCTATTTTGGGGTCCTGGGTAAAGTGAGCCATGGGGGCCATTTTCTGCAATTTCAGCTCGGGTTCATACCCTTTAGGGGTAGCGATTCTGAAATTTATCCCCATGATAGCGGTTGCCAGGAGAAGGCTGTTGGCCACATTATTGGCATCCCCAATGTAGGCCAGGGTTAAACCCTTCAGTTTGCCTTTCTTTTCATAGATGGTCAGCAGGTCTGAAAGAACCTGGCACGGGTGCTCCTCATTGGAGAGGCCGTTTATCACCGGGATGGAGGCATGCTTGGCCAGGAGTTCCACGCTTTTGTGGGCGAAGGTCCGGGCGACGATGCCATCCACATAGCGGCTGAGCACCCGAGCCACATCGGAGATGGGCTCCCGCTGCCCCAGGCCTACCTCCGCCTGGGAGAGATAGATGGCCTCCCCTCCGAGCTGCTTCATGGCAACATCGAAGCTAACCCTGGTGCGCAGGGACGGCTTCTCGAAGATGAGGGCCAGGAGCTTCCCTTCAAGGAGGATTTTTTTGCCTCCCCGCTTCAACATGATGGCGCTATCGATCAGGCGCTGGATGTCCCCTGATTTCAGATCAGCTATAGAGAGCAGGTTTTTTCCGATCATCTGCCTTCCCTCCGATGTTAGGTAATGATACATCATAAGGGAGCAAGCTATCAAGGGCGGGGTTCGTTTTTTGGAACGGGTTGCTATATAATAATAGCGCAATATTCTAACAGGCGACGGAGATGGTCGAAAAAAGTCTCTTGCTTTTCGATGGCAATGCCCTGGTGCATCGCGCCTTTCATGCCCTGCCACCACTGGCGGTGACCAAGACCGGGGAGGTGACGGGGGCGGTCTATGGGTTTGCCAGCATGGTGCTCAAGGTTCTCGCTGAGCTCAAGCCCACTCATTATGCTATTGCCTTTGACTACCCAGCACCCACCTTCCGCCATCACGAGTTCAAGCCCTACAAGGCGCAGCGTCCGCCGGCTCCAGAGGAGCTAAAGAGCCAGTTCCATCGCGTGCGCCAGCTTGCAGAGGCGTTTCGCACCCCCATCTTCGAGGTGGAGGGCTACGAGGCTGATGATGTCTTGGGCACCCTCTGCCGTCAGGCCAGCGCTCAGGGGATCGATACCATTATCGTCACCGGCGATCTGGATACCTTGCAGCTTGTTTCCCCCAGGGTGCGGGTGCTAACACCACGGCCGGGGAAGCCCTTCAGCGATACGATAGTCTACGATGAAGAAAGGGTATCTGAGAGGTATGGCATCAGCCCGTCTCAGATCGCCGACCTCAAGGGGCTGAAGGGGGACGCCTCGGATAACATCCCCGGCGTTTCAGGCGTGGGTGAAAAGACAGCGCTGAAGCTGCTCCAGCAGTTTGGCACCATCGAGGAAATATATGCCCACATCGATGAGGTGGAGCCGGCCAAGGTGCAACGGGTGTTGAGGGAGGGTGAAAAAGCGGCGGAGCAGAGCAAGAGGCTGGCCACCATCG
>JAGMCC010000111.1 GCA_023129355.1 Dehalococcoidia bacterium
AATGTGGCAGCAGGAAGGCTTGATGAACATCATCGAGTACGCTAATGAGAAGGGGATTCTGCCGGCATATAATTTTAAGGATAGCGTTTTTACCAAGCACGACCAGATCAACGGCGCGATGATGCTCGATCAATATAAGATAGGCGATAGCGCGTGTTTTTCGTGTCCCATGTGCTGCAGCAATGTCTGCCTGGTGAAGAACGGGAAATATACGGGCACGGTGGTCGAGGGGCCGGAATATGAATCGTGCGCCATGCTGGGCCCGAACCTGGGAATCGATAATTTCGCTGCGATTCTCTCCGCAAACCGGCTGTGCGACGAGCTTGGGGTGGATACGATTTCGACAGGCAATATCGTGGGAGCGGTGATAGAGGGGTACGAGAAGGGGATTCTGTCGCTATCCGACCTCGACGGTAAGGAGATCACCTGGGGGGATGAGGACGCCATCCTGGAACTGATACAAACAATCGCCGACCGTCAGGGCATCGGTGACATTCTCGCCGATGGGGCTCGTCGCATTATCGGTAAGTGGCCCGAGATGGACAAGATCATTCTCCAGGTCAAGGGCCTGGAGCAGTCGGCTTACGACAGCCGCCCCAGCATCACGATGGGGCTGGCATACGCAACCTCGGACATAGGCGCACACCATACGCGGGCGTGGACTATCGCCAAGGAGATGGAGGAGGGGCAAGACTGGTCTGACGACGAGAAAGTCGATACTGTAATATATCACCAGAAGCTGCGCCCGTTATTCGACATGCTAGGTGTCTGCCGCCTGCCCTGGATCGAGCTGGGGCTGAGTGAACGGCACTACGAGAATTTCTACAAGTATGTGACTGGAAAGGAAGCGTCCCTCGAACAACTCCTGGAGCTGTCGAATGACGTTTACGACCTGACTCGCCTGATAAATGTCCGCCTCGGCGTGAGTCGCAAGGACGACAGTCTTCCCTACAAGGTCTGGGCTAACCCTCCCCTCACCGGGCCAAATGCGGGCAGGGTGATCGACAGGGAGGAATTCCAGAGGCTTCTTTCGCTATACTATAAGAAGCGAGGCTGGGACGAGGACGGCATCCCGCCGGCCGGGATTGAGAAGAAGTTCGAGGATTAGTTAGGAAGTCTCCTCCATTGAACGCTGAGGCGCACAATTTGGCTTAATACTAATACCATAAAGGCAGCATATGTCTTTAGCAACTCAGTCATCCCTACGACTGCCGCAGTGATGCCCAACACAAACCAAAACGCCGCAAAGACGATGAAAACCTTATGAAAAGTCTCGATAGCGCGGTTGGGTGCAGCGACTTGTTAGGTCGCCTCGTACCATGTAAGCACCCGCCTTACCCATCTCTGGCAGACTCCGTTCATCACCGAGCTTACACTTCATCCTTTTTTGTGATGCTGACTTCACTGCGCGGTGGAACGCGAAGATTTAAAATAGTATCAGCCGAATCACCGATTTCACTCAGGAGATCTGCTAATTCGGTAAAGGATATACTGGTTTCCTTTGCTTCAATTCCCGTATTTGTTAACCAAACTGGCAAGGTTGAATCCTCTGGAATATTATCAGCCGCATGTCTACTATAGTTATACAACTTATTGAGTCTTTCATAAACAGATCCATCATCTTGTTCGAATAATAATTTCTTCTCTCCCGTTATTCTCTCCCCAAAAATCATCGTCTGATCGAATGCTTGATACATTTGTGCAATACAGGTTTCAAAGTGAAACAGCGCCTTAAAGTATACAGACACTCTCTCCCGCTCCCCACTCAAGTAATCGCATAAAGCACCTCTTGCACTGTCATATTCACGAAATGCAGCTTCTGCGCGTCGCAGGAAAAAGAATGCGTGTTGATTAAGTTTTAGTTCTACCTGTGGGCCAAATAGTGAGATAAATACGAAGTTGGATACCCAATGATCCGATCGACTTGAATAGTTTGACATATCTGGAATATTACATTCGGTTAGCTCCGACATCTTTGGGGCAACAAATTTGTCAAGTGCATAGTTGCTTAATCGTCCTCCCGTTGATTTCATAGTATGAATCCTCCCCTCTTTTCTGCATCTTAGACAAGGTCCTAGCAGATCGCATTTTACTTTATCACCAAATTACAAGCACTCCGTACCTTCCGTGCAGGGCGGCCTAACTAGTTATTATATGAACTGCATCATTATATCATCAATCATGGTGGAAGCGACTAAAGCGACAAGCTGAGCAACGATGTAAACTTGTCGCAGTTTGTTGTAAAACGGCTTCAAGACGTTTCCTTATACTGCACGTAATATAATTGATTAGCTCGTTATGAATCAATAGACCAGCGCTTTTCTGGCCGAATTCGAACATTTCCTGCACGAGCAGAATATTGTCAGGCCTAATCAGCGATCCTTCTACGTCCTCCAGGTTATAGGCCTGAAATAGGCTTTAGTGGTCAAATTGGTACGGGTACAACGCATTCACGCAGCAAATTATGAATACCTCGCACGCACTATATTTCCCCACGCAACCTACCTTAATACCGCCTTCGCTATAAAAAGCATACTAGTAACTATGTGACAGGCATACAGATTCATGGATATAGAGTTGTAGCACTCCGGGGTCTTCCCTTCTGGAATGCCTTCTATGGCGCTCTCCGAGAATATGCTAATATATATACATGGTGAAGGTAGTTGTGGCAATGAGCGGCGGGGTGGATTCCTCCGTGGCCGCCGCTCTGCTTAAAGAGGAGGGTTACCAGGTCATTGGCGCGACCATGCAAATCTGGCCGTCAAACGAGCTGGCCGATGAAGCGGATAAATTCGGCGGTTGCTGTGGTCTCGCGGCCGTGTTAGAGGCAAAAAGGGTAGCCCACAGACTGGCTATCCCACACTACGTAATGAACTTCAGAAACCTCTTCGCGCAAAAGGTAATTGCCAACTTCTGTCGGGAATACAGTCTGGGAAGGACCCCCAATCCCTGTATCAGGTGTAATGAACATATAAAGTTTGATGCACTACTCAGCAGGGCTAAAGGGCTGGACGCCGATTTTGTGGCTACAGGCCACTATGCCAGGATAGAGCGCGATGGGGTAGGTGGCAGGTGTCTTCTCAGGAAGGGGGTTGACCGCGGGAAAGACCAGTCCTATGTGCTGTACATGATGAGCCAGAATCAGTTGAGGCATACTTTGATGCCCCTCGGGGGCTTTACCAAGGAGAGGGTAAGGCAAATAGCTCGAGAACTGGGGTTGCCAGTGGCAGATAAAGCGGAGAGCCAGGAGATTTGCTTCATCCCTGATGGTGATTACACCGGGTTCCTCAAAGAATGTGTGCCACAGGGGGCGAAGCCGGGGCCGATACTGGACCGAGAGGGAAACACCCTGGGAGAGCACCGGGGAATCCTATTCTATACTATCGGACAGCGCAAGGGGCTGGGCATATCAGCCAGGGAACCCTTATATGTGGTAGCCATTGACCGAGGAAGAAACGCTATTATCGTGGGCTCCAAGAGGGAGACCTACGCGGATGAACTCATCGCCGCCGATCTGAACTGGATAGCCGTGGAATCGTTAAAGCAGCCCATCGAGCTAAAAGCTAAGATAAGGTATCGCCACCGGGAGGCGGATGCGGTGATCACCTTGCTCTCGATAGGGGACGGGGCTTATGTAAAATTCAAACAGCCCCAGATGGCCATCACGCCGGGACAAGCAATAGTTTTTTATCATAGAGATACTGTGGTGGGTGGTGGGACCATAGCGCATGTAAAGGAGATGTGAAGGTACGGCTAAGATAATCGCGATCTATCGACAGACAGGTGTGTGTTATGCCCACAGAGGGGATATTCGCCAGGGTGTTTAGTGGCGGGGTGACAAGGGTCGGAGACCCGATAAAGGTGGAGACGGGAGGATGATGGACGAGATAAGAGGGTTCAATATACTGCGGGTTACTGAGGAGGGTAGGCGCGAAGTCGAGGACGTAGTAGCCAGGGAATTTCCCCTTACCATTATTTTGGACAACCAGGAGCTGGTAACCCTGCTCTGCACCCCAAAAGACCTGAATTATCTGGCTATTGGTTTTCTCTCCTCTGAGGGTTTGATACAACATAAGGGGGAGATCAGGAAAGTTATCCTCGATGAACGCAGGGGCGTGGTGCGTGTGGAAACGGAGGGTGATAAGGGAGGGGCCACGGAATTAATATTCAAGCGGCTCATAACCTCCGGTGGCGGCCGTGGGTTTGCTTTCTATCGCGCTGCTGATACCATTAATCAGGCGAAGGTGGAGTCCGAGATGAAAGTATCAGCCGGTGAGGTTTTTGCCCTGGCAAAAGAGTTTCAGCAGCGCTCCCAGATTTATAGAGCAACGCACGGGGTTCATAGCGCTGCCATGTGTGATACAAAGGACATCCTGATCTTCGCTGAGGACATAGGAAGGCACAATGCC
>JAGMCC010000112.1 GCA_023129355.1 Dehalococcoidia bacterium
AAGCGGGAGGATGAACTCATCGCCAAAGCGAAGGCGGGCAAGCTGGAGGAGAAGGTGGAGAAGCCTGTCCCACCAAAGGGACCGGGGCTCAGGGCTTATAATGTATTTGTGGGCGATGAGTATTACCAGGTAGCGGTAGAGCCCGTAGGTGGGACGCAAGTAATAAACCGATCTAATGCTAGCGCGGCACCATTACAAGCAGCGGAGACTGTGGCTGCCCAGGAGACCAAAGAGGCACCCGCGGTGGCTCCGGAGGGAGCCCTGCTTGCCCCTATGCCCGGAATCATCATTAGATACGAAGTGGCGCTGGGGCAAGCGGTTAAGGCAGGTGATACCATTGTGATCCTGGAGGCGATGAAGATGGAGAGTGTCCTCCCCGCCCCTATCGATGGCACGGTTAAGGAGCTGAGAGTTAAGCCTGGGGATCGGGTGGCCAAAGATGATGTCATAGCAGTGATTGGTTAACGCTATGGGGAAGACCCTCGCCGAGAAGATCCTGAGCGAGAATTCCGGGAGCGATGCTCATGCTGGAGATATCATTATCGCCAGGGTCGATCTCGCCTTCCTCCAGGATGGCACCGGCCCCCTGGCGCTGCGGCAATTTGAAGAGAGCGGCCTTGAGCAAGTAGCCAACCCTGAAAGGGTGGTTCTCTTCCTTGATCACGCCGCTCCCAGCCCTTCACCAGAGCTTGCCAATGACCACATTACCCTGCGTCAGTTCGCCCGAAAGAGCGGCGCTCAGCTTTACGATGTGGGGGAAGGGGTTTGCCACCAAGTGGTGGTGGAATCCCATGCAAACCCGGGCGAGGTGATCATTGGTGCCGACTCCCATACAGTGACCGCGGGGGCATTGGGGGCCTTTGCTACCGGGATGGGCTCCACCGATGTTGCCATCGCCATCGCTTTAGGAAGAACCTGGCTACGGGTGCCTGAGAGCTTCAAGGTAGTGGTCAGCGGCGGCTTCGCAAAGGGGGTATATGCCAAGGACCTCGCCCTGCACCTTATCGGGAGACTTGGTGCTGATGGCGCCACTTACAAATCGCTGGAGTTCTCAGGGGAGGCTATCTCAAATATGAGCATGGCAGGGCGCTTTACCCTGGCTAATATGGCGGTGGAGGCAGGGGCTAAGACGGGGCTTTTCCCCACGGATGAGGTCACACGAACCTATCTTGAATCTCGCGGTCGCGGTGCCCTTTTTCGCGCTTTGCGCCCTGATCCCGATGCTGAGTATGAACGAGCCATCGCTATCGATGCTTCTAGCCTTGAGCCCACGGTGTCTAAACCTCACGCAGTAGATAATATCGCTCTGGCAAGAGAGCTAATGGGCACCAAAATCGCGCAGGTTTTCATCGGCACCTGCACCAATGGTCGCTTGGATGATCTAGCGGTAGCAGCCGCAATCCTCAGTGGGAAAAGATGCCATCCGAAAACCAGGCTGCTGGTGGCACCAGCATCACGTGAGGTGCTTAGAGAGGCGATAGGCGCTGGATATATCCAGACCCTGCTCGAGGCTGGGGCGGTGCTTCTGCCGCCGGGTTGCGGTCCCTGCGTTGGGGTGCACCAGGGGGTGCTGGGGGGTGGGGAGGCTTGCCTCTCTACAGCCAACCGCAATTTCAGGGGGCGCATGGGAAATCCAGAGGCCTTCATCTACCTGGGAAGCCCGGCTACCGCTGCGGCGAGCGCCATCGCTGGCGAGATAACCGACCCCCGGGAGTTTATATAAGAGGGGATGTGATGTACTACCAAGATAAGGGGCCTGCAATACACAGACAGAAACAGAAGTCAAAGATGAAGTTAAGGTTCATGGAGTGGGAGGAGGAAACTAATAGACTAATAGAGGCTTTCGAGTCTGCTGCAGACAATGATTTGCGTTTGCAGATAGCTAAGGATATGTTAAATCAACTGCGTAAGGTTCATGACATATATATCGATTTTACTTAATTATTAGGCTAATATATATGCTCAAGGGAAAAGCCTTTAAGTTCGAGGATAATATCTCCACCGATGACATCACACCGGGAAGGCTGTTTCACCTGAGGAGCAACCTCCCTGAGCTTGCAAAGCATGTTCTGGAGGATGTTGCTCCCAGCTTCGGCTCAGAGGTGAAGCCGGGCGATTTCATTGCCGCCGGCGTAAACTTTGGGCTCGGCTCAAGTCGGGAGCACGCTGCCGTCGTGCTAAAGATGGCGGGCGTGGAAGCCATCCTGGCGAAGTCGGTAGCGCGCATTTTCTTTAGAAACGCCATCAATGTCGGGCTTCCTGTCCTGATATGTGATACCGACAAGATCAATGATGGCGATGAGCTTGAGATTGACCTTGTGGGAAGCACAGTAAAGAATCTTACCAATGGAACCGAGTTCCCAATAGGCGAATTCCCCGAGGTGATGCTCAGGATACTTGAAGAAGGCGGGCTTATCCCCTATATTAAAAAGCATGGAGACTTTGAATCTTAGCAAGGAGATAAATCTTGGCTTATACTATCACCCTGATCCCAGGTGATGGCATCGGTCCTGAAGTAACCACGGCTGCGGTAAGGGTGCTGGAGGCGACCGGGATCAAGTTCAACTGGGAGCAGGCGATAGCCGGTCAGCAGGCACAGGATAAGTATGGCACTCCGCTTCCTGATGACCTCCTCGTATCTATCAGGAGAAATAAGGTAGCCTTAAAAGGGCCGATCACCACCCCTGTGGGCTCAGGCTTTCGCAGCGTCAATGTGGCGATAAGGAAAGAACTGGATCTCTATGTCTGCCTGCGCCCCTGTAAGAGCTACCCCGGTGCTCCTTCACATTACCAGGATGTGGACATTGTAGTGGTGCGCGAAAATACCGAGGATCTCTACCTGGGGATCGAGTGCCGGAGGCAGACCCCCGAGGCGGCAAAGCTCGCTCGCCTCATAGAGGAAAATGGAAATTGGGTTAATGTGGATTCGAGCTTCAGCATCAAGGCGATCTCACCCAATGCCAGCAGAAGGATTGCGAAGTATGCCTTCGATTACGCCAGAGCCCATGGCCGAAAAAAGGTAACTGTAGTTCACAAGGCGAATATATTGAAGGAAACCGATGGGCTCTTTCTATCCACCACCATCGATGTCGCAAGGGATTACCCTGATATCGAATTCGAATCCCACATGGTCGATAGCATCTGCTCGCAACTGGTGCGCTACCCCCAGCACCATGATGTCATTGTTCTGCCCAACCTTTATGGCGACATTATCTCCGAGCTTTGCGCCGGGCTTATTGGGGGTGTCGGGCTCGCCCCTGGGGCCAATATCGGGGATCACATCGCTGTCTTTGAACCGACCCATGGCAGCGCCCCGAAATACACTGGTCAGAATAAGGTGAATCCCATGGCCATGATGCTCTCGGGAGTGCTGATGCTCCGCCACCTCGAAGAGAAAGAGGCTGCCGATAAAGTGGAGAGCGCCATAGAACAGGTTATTGCTGAGGGGGAATCCGTTACCTATGATATGAAGCCTGATCGCAACGATCCAACGGCGGTGGGCACCTCTCAGGTTGCCGATGCCGTAATAAAAAAAATAAAGGAGTAGAGCAATGCGAAATAAGGTCACAGTTATCGGTGCCGGGAATGTGGGCGCTGCCTGCGCCCAGAGAATCGCGGAGAGGGGATATGCCGATGTGGTGCTTGTTGACATCATCGAGGGTATGCCTCAAGGGAAAGCGCTGGATATCCTGCAGAGCGGACCGATCCTGAACTTCGACTCCAATATCATCGGTACCAACGGATATGAAGAGACAGCGGATTCTAATATCGTAGTCATCACCTCGGGTGTAGCGCGAAAGCCAGGGATGAGCCGCGATGACCTCATCCTCACCAATATGAAAATCATTAAAGAAGTTACCGAGAACGTGGTGAAGCATTCACCTAACTGCATCATTATCATGGTCACCAACCCGCTGGATGCCATGACTCAACTGGCGTTTCACGTGAGCAAATTCCCTAAAAATCGCGTTATAGGGCAGTCCGGAATCCTCGATTCCTCCAGGTTCAGGACATTTATCGCAATGGAGCTCGGTGTATCGGTTGACGATGTCGCTGCCTGCCTCCTTGGTGGGCACGGCGATACTATGGTGGCAATCCCCCGGCTGACTACCGTTGGTGGCATCCCTATGACTGAACTTCTGCCAAAGGATAGAGTGGACGCTATCGTGGAACGCACTGTAAAGGGCGGCGCTGAGATCGTGGGCCTCCTCAAGACGGGCAGCGCTTACTATGCCCCCTCTGCAGCAGCGGTCCAGATGGTGGAAGCCATAATCTTCGATAAGAAGAAAATCCTCCCGTGCGCTGCCTACCTCGAGGGCGAATATGGCATCACTGGGGCATTTGTCGGTGTTCCGGTAAAGCTGGGGACCAG
>JAGMCC010000113.1 GCA_023129355.1 Dehalococcoidia bacterium
GTGCGGCCGTGCAGGGTATAGACAGCGTCCACATTCATATAGCCGGCAAGCCTGCCGGTGCAGCCCACCCCGGAAATAACCGTGCTGTTGGTATGATTAAGTCCGAGTCCATCCATTACCATCGCTAACTGGATCATTATCTGCCCAAGCCCACAGCCAGGACACCAACTGGTGGGTAAACGGTCCAGTCTAATAAGGTCCTTGAACATCAGGGCACCTCCGTGTCAAGCTTTTCCCTCAAGCCTTGCTTGACCAGCTCCAGGTTGATCCTCCCGCCGAGGAGCGGTATGTGGATTACGTCCCTCTTGAGTTCACGCTCCACCAGACAGGCATACTGGCCATCGTTGGCTTCGATGACCGCGATTTTTTCGTAGCCCTTAGCATGCTGTTGCAGCTCATCGCCGAGCATGGGGAAGAGGCGTATTGGTCGAAACAGCGCGAAGTTGGAACCAAGCGGGGCAACCACCCGCGACACGATACCGTATGAAATGAGGAGCGTATCGCTTGCCGGGTTTCCGCTGAAATCATAGTCACTATAGCTGGCTGCCACCTTTTCATGTCGGGCCTTGACTTTGGTGAGCCATTCTCGGTACACCCTCGCATCGGCAGTTCGCGGGTTGCCTTCCTCATCGTGAGTCAGGCCGGTAAAAAACCGCTTACCGGTCCCCAGGGGTGGCCTGGTGCGCGGTACAACCTCTACCTCAATGACATCCAGGTCAACTACCTCGTTCAGATGACCCACGAAGGCGTCGCTGAGAAGGATAACAGGTGACAGTGATTCTTCTGCGGCGTTAAACGCGGTGATGGCATAACGATAGCACTCAGCAACGGAGTTGGGATAGAAAGCCAGGGGATAGTAGTCACCGCTGCTACCATAGTTTGTCTGCACAATATCCTGCTGCGCTGGCATGGTGGGCATCCCCGTGGCCGGCCCCACCCGTTGCACGTTGATGAACACCGTCGGCACCTCTACCTCGTGGGCATAGCCGATCGCCTCCTGCATCAGGGTGAAGCCGGGCCCTGAGGTGGCGGTAAAAGACTTGGCACCGGCCAGCGAGGCACCGATAATGGCATTGGCAGCGGCCAGTTCGTCCTCGCTCTGGATGAACTTGAAGTTCGGGTCCTTGACAGCCTGTTCCGCGGCCAGGACCAGGATCTCCGTTGACGGGCTGATGGGATAGCCGGCGAAGAAGCTTGCGCCCGCTTTGATGGCGCCGAGGAAGACCGCCTCATTGCCCTGAACTAAGTGTTTCATCACTGTCTCTCCCGGGACCTGGGTTCAATGACCTCGATGGCTAGGTCGGGACAGAGCCTCTGGCAAAGGCCGGTTCGGTCACAGCGGCCTTCTATCTCGATTATGGCATCGTCCTTCAACTCCAGCGCCTGTCTGGGGCAGGCCTCCACGCAGATATAGCAGCGCTTGCACCAGTCGGCATTCCAGCGGATACTAGGATAATCGATTAACCTGGGTGCTACGGCATTCATTACTAATTCCCCCCTTTCCTTTTCACCCGCATTTTGGGGTGGGGGGTTTCGTTTCACACCGCCCACCCTACTTTTCTACCGTGGAGTAAAAATTATTATATCTAGCACTCGTGCCACTGGCATATCGACGGCATTGGAGATTTGGTCAAAGGATGCCTTTGAATGCTTATACAGATCTTTCCACTCTACAAGGAAAAGGGAGTACCATTTTTGATTGACAATTCCGCCTCCAAGATTCTTCATCGTTTTCAAATCAATTATAGGAAAGATATGAGGGAAACTAAAGTGTAAGAATTTTGTGACACTCACCCCGGGAGTCGAATCTCTGGAAGAAGTGGCCTTTTTTACCGGACCCCAAAGTTCATGAATGACCTTATCTATGTCAACATTTAGAATGTCTTTAGTATTAAGTTCTTCCCTAGTAGATTCTTCCAAGGCGGCCAATTCACGTTCTGCTTGTTTGAATCGGTCTGGGGTCACCTTGCAAATCGTTGGGTTCCATGAAAAGATTAAGGCCACCTTGAGATTTAAGGCATCAGATAAGGGCTGATGTTCTTTGAAAAAAGAGAGGATAGAATGATATGTTAATGCATAGAAGTAACCCCGTCCGATTTTCTTATCCTTTTCCCATTTTTCTTGAAAAGCTGGAACAGGTAAATATTTGTCTACAACATTTTGGAGATTATCTCTAGAAATCTGCATCTGCGTTCCTCCTGAATAAGTAGGGTGGGTGTAGCATAGCGAAACCCACCGTTATCTTATTTCTCACATGCATTGGGAGTGGTGGGTTGCGTTTCACTCCACCCACCCTACCTCGGCTTTCTCCTTTCTAAAGTGTTTTCTCAAGACGGTATCTTCTCATGCTCAGGGAATTAGATACCACGCTCACTGAGCTGAAAGCCATCGCTGCCCCGGCTATTATGGGGTTAAGCAGGAAGCCGGTGAAGGGATATAGTATCCCGGCGGCGATCGGAATACCCAGAGAATTGTAGGAAAAAGCCCAAAAGAGGTTCTGTTTTATCTTACGCATAGTATAGCAGCTCAGTCCCAGGGTGCGGACGACATCGCGAAGGTCATCCTTCACCAGGACTATGCCTCCAGACTCGATAGCGATATCAGTACCCGAACCGATAGCGATACCAACATCTGCTTGAACCAAAGCCGGGGCGTCATTTATACCATCGCCGACCATAGCTACTGCATGGCCCTGCTCCTGGAGCCTCTTTATCTCGGCGGCTTTATCCTCAGGCAACACCTCGGCCAGCACACGGTCGATTCCCAGGTTGTGGGCGATGCTTTCAGCACTCCTGCGGTTGTCTCCGGTGATCATGATGACTTGCTTCCCCTGGCGCTTGAGCTCGGCTACTGTCTCGGCGGCGTAATCCTTAGCTGTATCCGCAACTGCTATTATCCCGGCAACCTTCCCATCCACCGCTACCAGCACTACTGTCTTACCCTCCTCCTCCAGTTGTCTTATCCTTTCCTCTGCCGCCGCTGTATCGATGCCTTTATCGGTAAATAGCTTCCTGTTTGCCACAAGAATGATAGTATCGTTGTACTTCGCCTCCACCCCTTTGCCTGGTATGGAGGAGAATTCCTCTATCTCTGGAATAGATATGTCCCTTTCCTCAGCCTTGCTGATAATGGCTTCGCTAAGATGGTGCTCTGAGCGCTTCTCAGCCGCGGCAGCTAGTTTAAGTATCTCATCACTAGTAGTGGGGTTGGAGAGCGGAATGATATCCGTGACCTGGGGCTTGCCTCGGGTTAGGGTGCCTGTTTTATCGAAGACGATTGTATCCACCTGGCAGGCCCGTTCCAGAGTGGCCGCGTCCCTGATGAGGATGCCATTCTCGGCTCCCTTACCGGTCCCCACGATTACCGCGGTGGGCGTTGCTAGGCCAAGGGCACAGGGACAGGCGATAATGACCACTGCGATAAAAGCGGTGAGGGCAAAGACCAAACCCAACCCCGACAGATACCAGGCGAGGAAGGTAACCACCCCAATAGCTAAAACAGCGGGGACAAAATAGGCCGATACTCTGTCCGCCAGTCGCTGCACCGGTGCCTTACTGCCTTGAGCCTCCTCCACCAGCCTTACAATCTGGGCCAGCGCGGTGTCTTTGCCCACTTTGGTGGCTTTGAACTTAAGCCAACCGCCCTTGTTCATAGTGCCGCCGATAACCTCGTCACCGATGTTCTTTTCTACCGGGATGCTTTCACCGGTTAAGAGCGATTGGTCAACTGAAGAGCTTCCATCCAGAATTACACCGTCCACCGGAACGCTACCCCCTGGCTTCACGATGACCGTATCCCCCACGATGACTTCCTCCACCGGGATCTCCTGCTCCCGCTCATCTCTAACCACCAACGCCGTTTTGGGCTGTAGTTCGAGCAGCTTGCGGATAGAAGCCGAGGTTCTCCCCTTAGCCAAGGCCTCCAGTAGCCTGCCCAGCAGGATGAACGCGATAAGCAGCCCAGCCACTTCATAGTAAAGGTCATCCCTTCCATAATTTAGATTACCGCCCCAGATTAAAATAGATGAGGCCAGGCTCCAAAGATAGGCGGCGCCGGTGCCCAGGGCGATGAGGGTATCCATGCTGGCACGGCGGTTCTTCACCACCGTCCTGAGCCCCACGGTGTAAAACTGGTAGCCAGCGGCGATAATAGGGGTAGCGAGCAGCAATTGGATCAGCGCCATGCTCCCGTCGCTGAGGGAGGGGAGTGGCAGCCCCACATGATGGCCCATCGCAAAGTAAAGCAGGGGAAGGGCGAAAACTGCCGCCACCAGGAGCTTTATCTTCAGGGTTTTTATTTCCCGCTGTCGTGCCTCTATCTCGCGGTCAACGGTGGTCTCTTCCACCGGTGTATAGCCAGCGTCCCTTATCG
>JAGMCC010000114.1 GCA_023129355.1 Dehalococcoidia bacterium
CGGGGCTATGTTCCGGGCAGCCTATTTCCGAGCTTTCCCGTACGGGTGAGACCAGGGAGTTTGCTACAGTCCAGTGTCCTACGCGAGATCGCCAGGTTGCTCCTAGAGCCGCCAAAAAAGAGGGCAGGATGATAAGAAATATTGACAAGCCCCTGATGAGGTGTTAAGGTCTGCGCCAGTGAACTGGGGTCACTTCGATACCGGAAGGAGGGTCAATGACGAAGAAAGCAATAGGTGGAGCGGCGGCTATTTTGGTTTTGTTCCTTTTGATAACCCTCGCCTGCTGCCCCGCATCGAATGAACACCCTACCGCACATATAGATTCCATTAACCCAAATCCGGCAACAGAGGGCGAAACAGTGACCTTCACAGGCCACGGCGAGGATCGCGATGGCAATGTGGTTGTTCGGCGATGGACATCGGATATTGATGGTGTGATAGGCACCAATGCCTCTTTTACCACTTCAGCGCTGTCTGTAGGAACTCATAATATATCCTTTATAGTCCGGGATAATAATGACGCCTGGTCCGATGAGGTTAGAGAGAAAATCACTATTGAGGCGGCGATGGGCATGGAGGATGCCATTATTGTCGTGCTGGAGGAGATTCTTCCAGCCATCCCGGAGGTTAGCGAGGGGAACCCATATTGGTGCCTCAAGCTAGACTCCATTCTCCGAGAGGGAACAAGAATCGAGGAAGATGGACCTGGAACGGTGAGCATTGTCCTGGGAAAAGACACGTTCTTCTTCTACCTCGACCTTGCCCCAGGCACCTACTATGCACACCCGGTCAAATACATCCTGGTGGATAACGAGGGCAATCATGAGGAATACGATGCTGAATGGTGGCCGCAGATCGATGATGTTATCCCCGAGGGTTTAGTGAAGGCCATTCCTGATGAGGGCGATGTGGTTGACACTAATATCGAGCTGACGCAGCCTTCCGGCACCCCTATGGTATTTCAATTTCCCACCCTTAGCCTACTACGGTGTGAGGGGTTTATTGTGGTACAGGGGATTATGCCAGATGAGCCGCTCTACAATAACTGTAAAGATGATTATAACAATGTAATCAACTTTTTTAACGCATATGCGAATGAGTGTTCTCAGGTTGAAGGTTTGACTGATAGCGGTGCTGCTGATGCAATCGATACAATCGAGGATATGGTGACTGACGGTCTCGATGTTATTACCATCTATGTCAGCGCTCACGGGGACACCGATTATATAAGACTTGGTGGTGAGGATTTCTGGGCACAGGATTTTCGCGACACGATGGAAGAACACTCGGGTGTTACTTTCAACTTCATCCTTAATTCATGTCATAGTGGAAGCTTTATCGATAACCTCAACACCCTAAATAATGTACGTATTGTAGTAACAGCTTGTTGCCATGACGAATTAGCTTGGACTGATCATGATATATGGGAGGGCCAAATCGATTTCAATTCAGCCGATACGGGCAGCGAATGGACAAGCTCGATTCTGGAGGCAATGTCACAAATAGTGGAGGTTGAGGCTAGATTCAATGACATAATATTTATAGCCGAAGGTAAAGGAGTCCCGGAAACCTGCGTATTGATATGTCAGGGTTACTCTGCAGCCTTGGGAATGAATCCAACATTCGGCCTGAATCAGGACCTAGACTTTTCCCACCGCATGGGGTGGAGCTTACCTCGTGGCTATTGCGGCTATGAGTGATTCTAGAACAGGTAAGCCTAAAAAATTGTTAGCCCTATTCTAGGATAATGGTCCCGCTTTTACCGCCGCTCTTCCTCGCCAGGCGTATCCTCTCGATCATCACTCCCCGCTCAACTGCCTTGCACATGTCATAGATAGTTAAAGCGGTCACCGCCACTGCGGTAAGCGCCTCCATCTCAACACCCGTCTTTCCGGTGCACTTTACAGTTGCGGTGATCTCCACACCTTCCGCGACGAATTTAAACTCTACCTTTACCTCATCGAGCATCAACAGGTGGCACATGGGGATAATGTGAGAGGTCTGTTTCGCCGCCATGATCCCTGCCACCTGAGCCACAGCGAGCGCCTCCCCCTTCGGCAGCTTTCCCTCTTTCAGCAGGGAGAGGGTGGCAGGTTTCATTACCACCAGGCACTTGGCTGCTGCCTCCCGCGCAGTCGGTGGCTTCCTGCTCACATCCACCATCCTTGTTGGTTCCATCTAACCTCCCACCTGGCACATCGCCCGCCCCATGGGGAAAACCCCTTCCATTAGGTGATGGCGCTCCGGTTTGGCGGCTACCGCTTGCTGAATCAACGCTTTGAGTTCCTCCGGCGACGCGCCGCGGCGCAGGGTAGTTTTTAGGTCCACCTCATAATCGCTCAGGAGGCAGGGGCGAAGCTTTCCATCTGCAGTGAGGCGCAGGCGGTTGCAGTTAAAGCAAAAGTGCTCACTGAGTGGGCTGATAAAGCCTACCGTACCTTTTACCCCAGGAAATCGGAAGTATTTGGCAGGACCACTGCCCTGGCTGGACAGGCAAGGCTCCAGTGTCCCCAGGGAACGGAGGCGTTCCTCGATCCCTTTTGTGGGGACAAACTGAAGGCTTGCTCCATTGGCAAAGGGCATAAGCTCGATAAAGCGGACATGCCACCCTTCGTCAATGGTCAAGCGGGCAAAGTCCAGCACCTCGTCATCGTTTATCCCACGCATAACCACCACGTTCACCTTGACCGGCTCAAGCCCTGCCTCTTTTGCAGCCGCCATGCCATCGAGAACATAGACCAATCGATCGCGCCGGGTGTAACGTCTATACCTCTCCCGCTTAAGCGTATCGAGGCTCACATTGACCCGCCTCAGCCCGGCCTCCCTGAGGGAGGCGGCACATTGTCTGAGCAGCACCCCATTAGTGGTTAGTGCAATATCATCGATGCCATCGATCCGCGATAGCATTTGCACTAGGCGAGTCAATTCTACTCTTACCAGGGGTTCGCCCCCGGTGAGCCTCAATTTATTTATTCCCAGGGAGGCTGCTGCCTGAGCCACTGCTTGGATCTCTTCATAGCGCAGGACCTCGCTACGGGGCAGGTGCTTAATGCCTCCAGGGGGCATACAATAGATGCAGCGCAGGTTACAGCGGTCGGTGACCGATATTCTCAAGTAATTTATGGGTCGCTGAAAGGAATCGGAAAGCCCAGTCATCTTTTACAACTCTCCATGGCCTTGTTTACTCTTGATTCGCTTTTTTGAACTTTTACTAGCTTCCTCATCGTTCGCTGTGGTAAATCAAACAATCATGGTCTCGGTTAAGCCATTCGTTGTTCCAGTATACGGCGCGCTTTTTTGACCGCCTGCCCCCGATGGCTTACCTCGTTCTTCTCATCCATAGATAGCTCAGCCATGGTCTTTCCCAGCTCGGGAAGATAGAAAATTGGATCATAGCCGAAGCCGTTATCGCCCTTTGGTTCAAACGCGATGATGCCCTGGCACTCTCCTTGGCAGAGTGCCACTTCTCCATCCAGTGAGGCGATTGCGATCATACACTTGAAGCGAGCGGTTCTTTGCTCCCAAGGGATGCCTAAAAGCCTTGCCAGCAGATAGTCGATCCGCTCCTTATCCGAGGCCCCTTCACCGGCAAAGCGGGCGGAGAGGGCACCGGGCTCCCCGCCTAGCGCATCCACCTCCAATCCCGAGTCATCGGCCAGGGTGAGCAGATGGCTCAGGGATGCGTAGGCTTTGGCCTTAAGGGCAGCATTCTCCTTTAGGGTAGCCTCGGTCTCATCAACCACCTGATCGATACCCTCCTCGGCAAGGGTGACAATTTCATATGGTATCTCCTGAAGGAGCTGCCAGTACTCCCGCACCTTAGCCGGGTTTTTTGTTGCCAGCAGAAGCTTTGGCATGCTCAAATATCGACGAATCTCCCCTCCAGCTTTTTCACTACCGCGGGCATGGTTGTATATTCCATCTCCTCCAGAGGTAGCCTGTGTGGCTCAAATGGCCCGTGGCTGCGCATATAATCGGCGACCTCATTCGCAACCCGCCTTGCTTTATCGAAGCTGGGGTCGTCGAACATATCCCGTGGCCCCACCAGCTTGCCACCCGAGAGCTGGAAGCCAGCGGCGACCACCCGAGGGGGGCCATCGAAGCGTGACGGGTTGGACTGTTCAATAGACGTCGGCATAAAGGGACCGTGATGGGAGCCTCGCATCCATCCCTCCACCAAGAAGGGATTGGTAAATGGCTCAAGCACCTCCCCCACCGCGGGGAACGCCCCCTGCGAGCGAACAACGCATACCGGGTCATCCTTACCTACGTATCTGCCTGCCATCATGCTCAGGCGCTGGGTAGAGGAGACGGCGGCGATCTCGTTAGAACTGCGGTG
>JAGMCC010000115.1 GCA_023129355.1 Dehalococcoidia bacterium
CCCCCTCCGCCTTCCTCCTCGCCCGATAGAGGAAGCAATGCCCTCGCCTCTGATAAGGGCACCGGACTCCAAGGCAACTCTCTGCCTGGGCGCAGACACGATTCCAGATAGGGAGTTCCTCTCCCCTGAGGTTGAGTTCCGACCGATCCCCGGTCAGGGTGGTTGCCAGCCAAACCAGGGTGCGCAACAGAAGCCTGACCTCTTCCAGGGAGAGGGCCTGGCCCCTTCTTAGCAAATTCCAGCGCCGGAGACAGAGGTAGTTATTTCGACCCTTAAGCTGCGTATAGCGGAGGGATCCTTGTTCCAGCGCCCTTGCCAGATCGGGGATGTCCTTGCTCATCAGTTGCTCCTGGAGGTTTATGGTGTTTGTGGAGATGACCACAGGAACACCATTATCCAGGGCGAAGAAGATGACCGGGAGGAGGTAGGCGATGGACTTGCCTGTTCCGGTGCCTGCCTCCACGATAAGGCGTTCACCTTTGTTCATCGCCACCGCCACTGCCTGCATCATCGCCACCTGCTCCGGGCGATGCTCGAATTGGTGGAGGGCCCGCGCCACCGTACCCTCACTCCCCAGCATTCGAGTTAGCTCCTCCAGGTCCAGAGGCTTTCTCTCGGGGAGGGGGGTAAGGCGCTCCTCTTTTTCGCGCGCTTGACCAAGGACATTGAGCGCCAATTCACCCGTAGCGGAAAAGACATCCCCCAGCTTTTCCCCTGCTATCTGGCGAAAGAGGTGAGATACTGGCCAATCGATCCCCTCACTCAGCCGATCGAGCTCAGCAATGATAGAGGTGTCCAGAGCCCGGGCTTTATAGAGGAGTGCCAGAAATACATCTTTGGCCGTTGTTGCGTCGGGAAGGGCGCGGTGGTAAATGGAGCAGGAAATGCCAAGCTCCTCGGCTATCGTAGAGAGGCGGTAATCGGAAAGCGTAGGCAGCAGGATGGTGGCTAGCTCTAAGGTATCATAGATTCTGTTTTCTAGGCAAACTCCCTTTTGGGAAAGAAATCCGAGATCGAAGGCGGCGCTCTGCCCGATAACGGGATGGTTGCCGAGGAAGGAGACCAGGCCGCCGAGAACCACCGCAAGCGGGGGGGCGGATTCCACATCTCGGGGGGTGAGGCCGGTGAGTATTTGGATGCGATAGGGCAACGGGCGATGGGGCTTCACCATGGTGTGAAAGGTATCCACCACCTCATTGCCACGAAACTTGACCGCCCCGATCTCAATAATCTCATCGCGTGATGGGTCCAGCCCTGTGGTCTCCAGGTCTAGGGAGACAAAGGTATCATCCATCGAAACTATCCTGACAGCTTCGCTTCGGTTTTAGCAACGCTATGTCCCATATCGACCGATACCGCTATGCAAATCATTTCCATGCCTGCCAGCGCCGCCATATAATTATTAAGCTGCCCCCGATAATAACCGCGATACAAACACCGATGATAACCCAGGTCCACCACGCCATCTCGCTCCACAAATACCAATAGGGTTGTAATAGTACCCACCCCAAATAAGCAAAATAGCACCCGATAAACGTCTTCGGCAGGCGCCCCGCAATGGTCGCCAGAATGAATTTCCAGAAGGGAAACCGCAATGCTCCAGCGGCGATGCCCACGATGTCAAAAGGAAGTGGGGTAAGGGCGAAGAGAAATATGGTCGCAGTCCCGTAGCGCCTCATCCAGCCCTCCGCCATTTTATACCACTTTGACTGCTTGGGAGTGATGATTGCTGCCCCACCATAACCGGCAAGGTATGCGGTAAATTCCCCCAGCCCTCCACCGATAGTCGCTGCCAGTGCCACCGTAGCCCAGTTCAAGGCAGGATTGGCGGCGATGACCCCGATGATGGCGAAACCGGGCAAGGGGAACATAACAGTGATGCTGGTGATAAATGCTACCAGTAGGGCGCCGAGATAGCCATACTGCTCAAACCCTTCCAAATATGGCCAGAGGCGAATGATGGCATAGCAAAGGGCCGCAACTGAGATAACCATCGCAGCTCCCAGTAGCCACCTCGTCCACCCGCTTAGCTCCCTTGGCTGGGAGGTGCGACGAACTAAGCTAGCCAAAAGGGTGTTGACGCTACGCCGTGGTCGGAACAAGATAAGACTCCCACCCCTACCTTCTAAGGGGACGATATAGCATCGCTTTTGATATGGTATATCTTATATCGGTCTATAATACCATGCAAATCATTTTCATGCCCGCCGGCGCCGCCATATTATTATGACAGCCCCGATAATAACTGCAACACCAACACCGGTGATAACCCAGCTCCACCATGCCAGCCCGCCTAATACTTCCCATCCCAAATAGGCCAAATAGCACTCGAGCAACGTCCGCGGCAGGCGTCCGGCAAGGGTTACCAGCAGGAATTTCCAGAATGAGAACCGCAGTGCTCCGGCGGCGATGCCCACGATGTCGAAAGGAAGCCAGGTAAGGGAGAAGATAAATATGGTCGTACTCCCGTAGCGCTTCATCCAGTTCTCCGCCGTTTTATACCACCTTGATTGCTCGGGAGCGATGACCACCACCCCACCATAGCCAGCAAGGTATGCGGTGAACTCTCCCAGCCCTCCACCAATTCCCGCTGCCAGTGCTACCAGAGCCCAGTTGAAGGCAGGGTTGGCTGCGATGGCTATTATCACGACGATACCAGGTATTGGAAAAAAAATAGTGATACTGGAGATAAATGCTACCAGGAAGGCGCCAAGATAGCCGTACTGCTCAAACCCTTCAAAATATGGCGTGAAGCGAAAGATGGCATAGCAAAGGAGAGCGACCAGGACAACGATGACAGCTAGCAGCAGCCACCTCTTCGTCCCGCTCAGCTCCGTTAGCCGGGAGATGTGACGAACTAGGCTGGCCAAAGGAGTGCTAACGCCGCGCCATGGTCTGAACAAGATAAGCCTCCAGCCCCTCCCTTCTGAGGGAGCGATATAGCTCCTCTCCTTGAGCCTTAGCTTGCACCATGGTGAAAAGGGTGGGGCCCGAGCCGGCGAGGTGAACACTATCGGCGCCCAGCGCGTAAAAACGATGCCAATACCCCTCCAGCCCGGCATAGGCGTTGAAGGCAATCCTTTCGAAGGTGTTGTAAAAAGAGGAAGGTGGGGGCTCACCCCCCTGATGAAGTAACGCAACCATTCTCCTGGTGAATTGCCCCTCACTAAAGTGGGATGGATCCAGGGAGGCATATAGGCGCTCCGTTTTACTGGAGGGAACAGCAACGGGTGGCCTGAAGAGCACTACCCATGAAGGGGGGAAAGGGGGTAGCGGGCTAACCCGCTCGCCGCGCCCTTCCCCGAGGGCAGTGCCTCCATAGAGAAAGAAGGCGGTATCGGAGCCGAGCCTCGATGCCAACCGCAGCAGTTGATCCAGCGACAGGCCCAACCCCCAAAGCTCATTGAGGGCTCGCAGGGTCGCTGCGGCATCGCTGGCACCACCCCCCAGTCCTGCGGCGACCGGAATACCCTTTTTATTGGAGATAGCCGCCCCCTGCCGCGAGCCAGCCACTTCCTGGAGCAGCTTCGCTGCCTCCAGCACCAGATTTGAGGATTTTTTATACTTTTTGGGTGTTGCTCGCTTCTCCTCCGCCGGCTTCGCAGGGACAGCGTTTTCTTTGAGCTTTTCGGTGGGTTGGGAAAATTCTAATTCAGGATGTCTGCAATCCAGGGTTATCCCATGGTGTTTTGTGAAAGACTTGAAGGAAAGCGTATCTTTGAGGTCGATCTCCTGGAGGACGGTGGCAACCTCGTGGTAGCCATCGACACGTCTACTGAGCACCTCAAGGGTCAGGTTGATCTTTGCATAGGCAGATACGGTTAGCATCGCATTTTTCGCACTTCTTGAACGTCTCTTCAGACAGAGCGACTCTGAATTGCTCTATGGCGTCTCCCTTAATAAGGCCTTGGTCAGGTTGGGAAAAACACCCGGTGGACCCTGGCCCACTCCTCAAGGCTTAGCGTCTCAGCGCGCCGCTTATGGCTTATCCCCACTTCCTCCAGCAGGGCTGCGACCTCACCCGGCGCCATCTCAAGACCCAGCGCCAGGGAATTGCGCAGTTGCTTGCGGGGCGCTGCAAAACCGGCGCGCACCACACTGAAGAATTTGGCTTCATCCACCAGTGCCACACTGGGTCGCTCATACAAATCGATGCGAACAATAGCGGAATCCACCTTTGGCTGGGGGTAGAAGCTCTGCGCCGGGATGTAGTCCACGATGGCGGGCTTGCCGTAAAGTTGCACGCTCACGCTAAGTAAGCTCATCTTGCCAGGGGGGGCCACTATCGCCTGAGCCACCTCCTTTTGCAGGGTGACTACTA
>JAGMCC010000116.1 GCA_023129355.1 Dehalococcoidia bacterium
CTGGAGTGACAATGAGAGAGATATCGGTTACGGACATTGCCAACACCATGGTACGCCTCTGTCAGGAGGCAAATTTCGACCTCGGCGCGGATGTTTTGGACTCGCTGAAGCGGGCACGGGATAAAGAGGAATCTCCCTTAGGGCGCCAGGTCTTAGATCAGATACTGGAGAATGATAGTATCGCCACGAACGAGAATATTCCTATATGTCAGGACTGTGGTACCGCGGTGGTCTTTCTCGAGGTGGGTCAGGATGCCCATATTATCGGCGGCGACCTTTATACCGCAGTGGAAGAGGGGGTACGCCAGGGTTACAAAGAGGGCTACCTCAGAAAATCCATAGTGGGCCAGCCTTTCTCGGCAAGGGTGAATACCAAAGATAACACACCCGCTGTGATCCACCTAGACATGGTGCCAGGCAACCGCCTGAAGATCATAGTCATGCCCAAGGGCGGGGGTAGCGAGAACATGAGCCGTCTTGCCATGCTCACCCCAGCTAAGGGCCGTCAGGGGGTTATCGACTTCGTGGTCAATTCGGTGGCGGAGGCAGGCTCTAACCCCTGCCCTCCGGTCATCGTGGGCGTGGGGATCGGCGGGACGGCAGATAAGGCAATGATACTGGCGAAAAAGGCGCTCCTGCGCCGCGTTGGAGAGCCGAATCCGGACCCCGAGATAGCAGAGCTGGAAAGGGAAATACTGGAGCGTGTCAATGGCCTGGGCATCGGCCCTCAGGGCTTCGGCGGCAGGACCACCGCCCTGGCGGTGCATGCGGAGGTCTTCCCCACACATATTGCCATGCTCCCGGTAGCGGTAAACCTGCAATGCCACGCCGCCCGGCATAAGGAGGCGGTGCTGTGAAAGCGAACCTTGTCCCTCATCACCTCTAGCGATTAAGGAAGGACAGAGATGGAAGCTGTTCATGAAGTATTGATCCTGGGCTCTGGTCTGGCAGGTTTGAGGGCAGCAGTTGAAGCTGCCCAGGTGAGCAAGGACGAGCTAGATATAGCCATCATTTCCAGGGTCCAGCTAATGCGTTCGCATTCTGTCTGTGCCGAGGGTGGCACCGCTGCGGTCATGCACCCGGAAGAGGGCGACAGTTTAGAGCTTCATGCCTGGGACACGATCAGGGGTAGCGACTTCCTGGCTGATCAGGATGTGGTAAAGCTTTTCGTCGAAGAGTCTCCAAAAGAGATCCTCCAGCTAGATCACTGGGGTATTCCCTGGTCGAGACGTCCTGACGGTCGTATAAACCAGAGACCGTTTGGAGGACATAGCTTCGACCGGGCTACCTTTGCCGAAGACAAGACTGGCTTCTTTGAGATGCACACCCTGTACGATACACTTCAGAAGTATGCTAGCATCACCCGCTACGCTGAATGCTACGTTACGTCTATCTTAATAGATAATGGCGTCTTCCAGGGCCTAGTGGCCTGGGACCTGGCTACCGGGGAGTTTTTCCTGATAAGAGGTAAAGCTCTGGTCATAGCCACCGGCGGGGCCTGCCGCATGTTCGGATTCACCACCTATTCCCTTACCGCTACCGGAGACGGCATGGCTATGGCTTACAGAGCTGGTATGCCGCTAAAGGATATGGAGTTTGTGCAGTTTCACCCCACTGGGTTGGTACAACCGGGCATCCTCATCACCGAGGGGGCGAGGGGCGAGGGTGGATACCTGATCAACAATAAGGGTGAGAGATTCATGGAGAAGTATGCGCCTTCCAAGATGGAAACTGCGCCCAGGGATATCGTCTCCCGCGCCGAGACAACCGAGATCCTGGAGGGCAGGGGCTTTGAAGGGCCGGATGGCCTGGACTATGTGCACCTGGACCTGCGCCACCTGGGGGCAGACAAGATAAATGAGCGGCTACCCCTGATCAGGGAGGTTGCCATCAAGTTCGCCTTCATCGACCCCATAGAGCAGCCTATACCGGTCCGGCCAGCGGCCCACTATTTCATGGGAGGCATCCATACCAATATCGACGGGGCAACGCCGGTGGAGGGGGTCTGGGCGGCGGGAGAGGCGGCCTGTGGATCCATGCACGGGGCAAACCGCCTCGGTGCCAACTCAACCGCAGAGTGCCTGGTCTGGGGTAGGATTACAGGGGAGAAGGCAGCACGATATGCTATGGGTCAGAAGTCTCTTCCCCCTGCCCCTCAGCAGATGGTGCAGGAGGAGGAGAAGCACCTGTTTGGGCGTATCGGGCGTGGCGATGGAAGCGAGGATGTCTTTGCTATACGCACAGAATTGCAACGGACGATGGACCACAACGCGGCCGTATATCGAAACGGCCCGGATATGGAAGAGGCCCTGAAAAAGGTGAGGGAGCTCAAGGGCAGAATCGAACATGTAAAGGTCGAAGACGAAAGTCGTATATATAATACCAACATTCTCGCCGTTCTGGAGGCGATTAACTTAATTGATCTGGCGGAGGTAATCGTGGCCGGCGGCCTGGCACGCACTGAATCCAGGGGCGCACATTCAAGGCGGGACTTTACAGAGCGGGATGACGTCAACTGGGGTAAGCACACCCTGGCCCGTTATACCCCTGAGGGGCCGCGATTGGACTATATCCCGGTAAATATCACCATGTGGCAGCCGGTTGAGAGGAAATACTGATGGAAACGAAGGCCAGCGAGAAAGGTCATCTGCCGAACCGCTTGGGCATCAAAGGCTGGGTATGGGGTGGCAACTATACGCTGGAGAGGTATCTCTACACCCTGCACCGGCTGACCGGACTCGGCCTGCTCCTGTATATAACCCTGCACCTGGCCATGAACGGCTTCCGCCTGGGGGGTGTCGAGAGCTGGGAAGATCTCATGTCAGTCTTCGGGATGTCCGGGTTCAAAGTGGGTGAGTACCTGGTGGCGGCAGCCTTCATCTTCCATGCCCTGAATGGCGGTAGACTCATGTTGCAGCACCTGGGGTACACCCTGGGGAAGCCCAAGCCCCCGGTATACCCCTATGTCGATTCCATGCGCCGCAGGCGCCCCATTGTGTGGGTGATGTTAGCTTCGATAATGGCGCTGGCAATATATGTCCTAGTCGCGTTTGTGACATAGGAGACCGATATGAGTGAGACTCGTCTGAAGATTTTACAATATATTACCGGCATAGGGCTCTTCTTACTTGTAGGTACGCATCTAATAGTCTCTCATCTGAGCGGTGGTGAGCCCACGGCCTGGGAATCGATTGCCGAGAGAGCGTCCAGTTCCTTCTGGCTTGCATTTTATGTCCTTCTCCTTATCTTCGGACTGTACCACGGGCTCCATGGATTGCGAACGATCATTATAGAGTCTATCCCCAGGCTTCCAGCCAAGGTCGTTGACTGGACGTTGGTGACTGCAGGAATAGCGATTTTTGGCTATGCTGCCTATATTCCCATAAGTGCTTTTTAGGTTTTTTCCAAAACTTGAGAAATTAAATATAACAGGGGCTGAGGAGCAACGTATGCAAGAGTTAACCTTAAAGGTACAGAGGTACCTTCCGGGTAAAGATAAGAGACCCTATATACAGGAGTTTACCGTTCCGTTGCGCAAGGGGATGACGGTGCTGGAGGGCCTCATCTACATCAAGGAGAACATAGATAACACCCTCTCATTCCGCAGCTCGTGTCGCATGGGCATCTGTGGTTCCTGCGGTATGCTCATCAACAATTTCCCCATGCTCGCCTGTCATACGCCGGTCGAGGAACTGGGCACGGACAGGATAGAGGTAAGGTCTCTGCCCAACTTCACTATTATCAGGGACCTGGTAGCCGATCTCGACCCCCTCTTCGAGAAGCACAGGTCGATAAGGCCCTACATAGTAGATAGCGAGGAGATCGAGGAGCCGACAGCCGAGTTCCTCCAATCCGAAGAGGAGTTGGAGAACTATATGCAGTTTGCATACTGCGTGAAGTGCGGGCTGTGCATGGCGGCCTGCCCTACGGTGGCCACCGACGCCCTCTTTCTGGGCCCTCAGCCGCTGGGACAGGCCTACAGGTACTGCACCGACCGCAGGGACTCCGGAGCCAAAGAAAGGTTTCGCCAGGCCGACTCTCGTCATGGGGTATGGCTCTGCCACCTCGCCGGCGCCTGCTCGGAGGCCTGCCCCAGAGGGGTCGACCCCGCACTGGCGATACAGCTTCTCAAGAGAGCCATGATTTTCGACAGCCTACGGCTAAGCAAGAAGAAGAAACCTGCCTCTATAGCTGAGGAACCAAAAGAGAGCAAGCCGAAGATAGATGTACCCGAGTTT
>JAGMCC010000117.1 GCA_023129355.1 Dehalococcoidia bacterium
CCTCAGCCCTTTATACCAGATATCCCGAGGGGCTGGCTTCGGCGCTGGAAAAGATATCATCATCCACCAAAGTGCTCTCATCGGCTAAACGCGCTACAGCTCCGATGTATATAATCAACCCTCTTCATAAGCCAGGGCTCAAGGCCAGCGACCTCACCAGCACCCATCCGCCAACCTCCGAGAGGATCAGGATACTGCGGAGCATGGGAGGTAGCGCTTCATTTGCCGACTATGACCGGGTATTCCGCCAGGTTCATAAGGGGGGAGGAGGGGTTATCCCCAGCGATACGCTGGCAGGAGCCGCCGGTCTGGTGGAGGCCCGAGGAGAGTCGGGTGAAGAAAAGAGGCCTGAAAAGATAGAAAAGCTAGAGCGGGCAAGAGAGGTCTCTGACCTTCTTGAGAAACTAAACCAGTATACCGCTCTTGATTGTAACTGTGGGGCAAAGTTCAGGATTCCCCCTGATTTCAAGGGCAGGAGCATCAGGTGTCCCCGTTGCGGGACAATAAATCCCGTCCCTGGCAGGTAAAACACCTGCTATTAATCTACCCCGGTTTATGGTCTCCGCCGGTATAATGCCCATTGCGCTCCCTTAACAGGGCGACAAAGGCAGTACATATGGCAAAGCCCGGCCTTCGCAAGGTCAGGCGTAGCCAAAAATCTGCTATAAAGTGTAACCGGCCTTTCAGCATCCTGCTATCGGACCGCAGGGCTGCAAATACCTGCTATAGTATCTACCTAGCAACCGCACATGCCGCTTTCCAATGGAAGAACTGAGTATTAAAATAGGAATGCATATGCTGAACGAGGATATGCGTAACCACATGTCATTCTGAGGGATCCCGATTCATCGGGGGATCGAAGAATCTAACGGAGATTCTTCGATTTCCCTTCGTCTTAGGCTCGGAGCTGCGCTACGCTCGCAAGAGTCTGGAAAGGAGGAACTTGTATTTTTCTACCAACCCACCCTGTTATGTTTTTTTACCCCGATATATCGGGGAAACCCCCGCCAGAGGGGGTGCCCATCTTGACACCCCTATAGAACTGTTGCCTGGTGAAGCCCAAGGTCGTATATATGCCAGGGTTGGCGGGTGGGAAATAGTCAATCTCATTGTTTAGCCACCACCCCCGGGATTACTTTATCACCAAGGCTCCTTGCAATGAGGGGGAAAAGCGGGCGAGCGACGGGCACTAACGTACTGGAAGAATACAATAATTTGTTGCGCCGCCGTTTACTATGGTAAACTGTACTCGCGGTGGCTTGGTGCCTCAGTCCTATAAAATCTCCTGGGAGACGTTTGGTTAGCTTTTATCACGACGAGTTATCATTATAGGAGGTACTGATGGGTAATAAGGGCGGAAAAGTAACTATCCGTACAGTCTGCGGGATGCCGGATTACCTCCGGTGCGGGCTCTCGGTGGAGGTAACCGACGGTGTTATCACCAAAGTCCGTCCTGCTGATTTTCCCGACCCGGTTGACAAGGGTGCCTGCGCTAAAGGGCTGGCCGCTTCTCAATGGGTCTACCACCCGGATCGACTCCGTTATCCGCTTAAACGGGTAGGGGAACGTGGCGGGGGCAATTGGCAGAGAATATCATGGGAAGAAGCGCTGGATAGCATTGTGGCCAAGCTCCAGGGCCTTGCCGCAAAGTATGGTCCCACTTCAATTGCCTGGACCGCACCTATATTGTCAAACCTTACCGGAGGCGGCTATTCGAGGTTAATGAGCCTGACCAAAGGGACCTGGGTAGATTGGTGGGGCTGTGGTGACGCCGCTGGCCCCTGTGCAGATATGGCTACTTTCGGCTCGCCCATGGGCGAGAGGTACCTCAGAAATTTTGAGGATCCTAAATTCACTATTGTCTGGGGTTATAATCCGGCAGTAACCGTTCATACCTTTATGCGGAGGATTACCAGTGCTAAGAAAAAGGGCTGCAGGGTGGTCGTTATAGATCCCCGTTTCAGCGAGACGGCCTCCCATGCCGATGAGCATGTGCCAATAAGGCCGGGAACAGATGGGGCGCTGGCCCTGGGGATGATACACGTTATTCTGGAGTTGGGGCTGCAGGATGAGCGATTCATAGCTGAAAATACCGTCGGCCCCTTGCTGGTGAGGGACGATAACGGTTTTTTACTCAAGGAGGGTGACCTGGTGGAGGGTGGCAACCAGCAGGGGTTCCTGGTCTTCGATGAGAGCACTGGTGGAGCACAGCCGTGTGATAATCCTGCAGTCACCCCGGTTCTCACCGGTGGTTATTCCGTTTCTGGTAAAAAGTGCCGGCCGGCCTATCAACTGCTGGCTGATATGGTACAGGATCACACACCTGAGAAGGTATCAGAAATTACAGATGTCCCCGCCGATGTCATTCGCCGCCTGGCGGTAAGCTATGCCACTCAAAAGCCTGCCTCCATCTATCGAGGGTGGGGGTTACAGAGGAGCTTTTACGGTGATCTGGCTTGCCGGGCTATTAATACGCTGGCGGCAGTCACCGGCAATATGAATTTGAAGCGCCCTTCCACCTTTGTGTTGAATGCGCGCCCCTTTCTTATGCCGGGTGGGCCGTATACCAGCATTCCTTTGATGTCGCTGTGTGATGCCATTGCCAAAGGGGAGCCCTTTCCCATAAAGGCGATCTGGTGTACATGGCACAACTTAATCAACCAGATGCCCAATACTCACAGGATTATCGGCGAGCTTCTGCCCAACCTGGAACTCCTGGTCGTTTGCGACCTCTTTATGACTGACACAGCTAAATATGCTGATTATGTACTGCCGGTGGCTTCCTTCTTTGAGTGCACCGACCTTTGCCGGGCTGACCTCGAGCACCCCTACCTTCAGCTACAGCAGAAGGTGATAGAGCCGCTTTACGAATCCAGATCAGATTTCCAGATAGCGGTTGAACTGGGCCGTAGGATGGGATTTGGTGAATATTTCAACAAGACCGAGGAGCAGTATATAGAGGAGATCCTTGCTTCAGGTCACCCTACGATGGAGGGTGTCTCTCTGGAGAGATTGAAGGAAGGCCCGGTAATGGCGAAAACTTTAGACCGTCCACAACAATTGGCGACACCGACAGGCAGAATTGAGTTCTACGTGGAAAGGATAAAGCAGTTTGGTCAGGAACTACCGGTTTACATTGAGCCTCTTGAAAGTGCTCGCAGTGAGAAGGCAGAGAGCTATCCACTTTCTTTACTATCGACACACCCCAGCAACCGTGTTCACTCCACCCTGGTCAATATTACCAGCCTGCTGAAAATCGACCCTGAACCTGCTCTGGAGATCAATCCGGTGGATGCTAAACCGCGTGACATCAGTGATGGGGATGTGGTGCGTGTCTTCAATAGCCGTGGGCAGATAAAGGTGGGGGCGAAGCTCAGCCAGAGAATAAAGCCTGGTGTGGTTAATATAATCGAAGGATGGTGGCACGAGCAATATATCGAGGGTCATCTCAACCAGTTAACCCATGATGAGATAAACCCGGTGCAACAGCGTATTTTGCAGGCTAATGCTGCATTCTATGATGTCCTTGTAGAGGTGGAAAAGGGATAGAGGAATTGGAGCCGATGCTCCTGGCTACCCATATGTCTCCGCCACTTTCCCTAGTTGGGGGAATTGGGAGGACACCCTGATCCTCTATGGGGCGAAGCTAATCAAGCTTTCCAGTTCCAGGTAAACTTGAGTTTTACATACGGAAGCGAAACCGTTGCATTTTTCGGCACAACCTTACACCGGGTGCGTCGCTGAATTGCTGATCTGACTCGATCCCGCCAGGCTAGAAAGAAGATTGTGCTCATCGGGGTACAGGCTGTCTGGCAGAGCCATTGATAGCACCCTCCACTGCTTGTTTTGTGAAGTGCGCGTAGCGGTGTAGCTTTGCCTGTGCGCTGGTAAAGTAGTTGCAACTTTGGGGGGTTAAGTTATTTTATCGGGATAGGGCGCTGCTCCTTGGTGTCACGCTGACTGTCTGCTAACTGAGCTGCTGCTGGCGGCCGATATGAGCTAGGCTTCATGGAACTTATTAAGTAATAAGCAGGTATATTGACGTCACCAGGGAGACAAAGGTAGATAAAGTGAAATTTGGGGAGTTTGTTGACATTTCTGAAGTGATTATCCTATCATCCATGCGAAATGCAGAAACGGAGGTGAACCGATGCAAGCATACTGCATGAAGTGTCGTGCAAAGAGGGAGCTGAAGGATGCCAGGAGCATAACCATGAAAAATGGCAAGC
>JAGMCC010000118.1 GCA_023129355.1 Dehalococcoidia bacterium
ACCACCAGTCGCCGGGCTCGGCGATACCGTCCTCGATGAGGATGTGCATCAGGTTATAGGGGATGGCCATTAGAGCAAGCGCTCCGGGGTGACCCATTGTCTGGTTGCAGTGGTAGAGCCCCTCGATTGGGGTGCGGTAGCGGGCCATCTCGGGTACGGGGCGCTGGGTCCACAGCTGGTCGCCGCAGTGGCGGGTGCCGCACCAGGTGCCGCCGATGAGGCCGGTGTTGCGAAACTCGGCTTCAAGAGGGGTTGACGACCAGTGGTGGATGACGTTGTCATCCTCAAGGCCTTCGAAAGCATGACCGATGGCCTGGCGGATGTAAGCGTTCCACTTCTCCTTTTCCTTGTTAATAGCATCAGGACCGTCCACGTGATACTCCGGCGGTGTGAAATTGACCTCGAAAGCAGCTGATATGTGTCCCTTGGGGTGGTAGTGCTGGCAATCGGTGGGGTCAAACGCCTGGGATGGAGTGAGAAACCATATCAATCTCTCTGGCGGCACAGTTGGGTTGCCTTTATAGCTATCCACATCTGCTACGTTCTCAAAGTATATCTCCCGCGAGTCCGCGGGGAAGACACAACCAGCGGGAATCTTGTTAGGACCCATCGCAATCTCTTCCATCGCCTTGAATTTAGGCCGCCACTGGATAGGCTTGCGGGTGTGAAAGGTGGAAACAAGGAGGCTTCCCCCCTTCAGGCTTATGTCATTTACTTTCTGCAGGAAGCCGCGGTCGAGGTGCTGCGGTCCGATGAGCTTGTTGAACGTTTGCTTGACGTCCACCCCAGAGATCACCGCCTTATCTGCCCAGATCGTTTTCTCACCTATAGCAGCATTGTCTCGCAGGCGTACCCCTACTGCCCGCCCATTTTGGACGATTATCTCATCCACTGGACAGCAGGTACGGATCACAGCGCCGTGGTCGATGGCGCAGCGAAAGATGGCGTGGAAATAGCCATGCAGGCCACCCCGGGGAGCGCTGAGCCTACCGGGTAACAGGAGGAGGATAACACTGAGGAAAGCGGGGACGGCTACGCCCTCCCAGTGACCGGCTGCACCTGACGCCCACGCTGAGAAAGCAAGCGTAGTCTTAAATGGATCGCTCTCCAAGTGCTCATCCATGAGGTCGAACATAGTCATATCGAGCACTTCCTCGCTCCACACGTCTGGCTGGTGTTTCTTGTATACCTGCATGTAGGGAATGGTATCCGCATTCACCTCCACTTCAGGAGGGTGGGGTGGGCACCAGAAGGTGGCACGTAGAAGCTCGGTTATGAAGGGAGGCTGACCGAGCATGCCGCTTAACTTGGCAAAGCCAAGCATGTCCTTTTCAGCATATGGCACAAGCCCTTCGCTGGTAGCCATTCCAATGTTATTGGCCTTTATGAGATCAAACGGGCTCCACGACATGCGGAAACCGTACTTCCACAGCTCGAGCTGCTCGAATCCTGGGGCTGGCGATGCATACATGAGCATGGCGTGGGGATATATGCGCGCCCCGGCAATGGGCTCGGTGGTCTCACATGAACCGCCCGCCTCATATCGCTCTTCCAGCACGCAGACGCTCAGCCCAGACTTGGCCAGGTATGCTGCCGCCGTAACGCCATTGGGCCCCCCGCCTACAATAACAATGTCGTACCTTTCATCTGCGCTCATTTTTATACCCCCGTTGCCTACAAAATATTATTCCCCTGGAGGCAAGAATACTATTCTATAATAATATTCTAAACTCGGAATTCCGCCGGGACTGGGCTACCTTCTGATTACGTTTTTAATATTGCCGATTAAGTGGAGTATATGTCTCTTTTCAATCCCCGGGCAATTGCGATATATTTATGGCGTATCTCACGTTCAACACTTCAAGCGTTGTCGAAATTAATAATATGAAATTATATGCGACACACCGGCCATTTCTTGGTCAAGAATTATACTATAAGCCTGTCTAATTATCCTTAATCGGCACTATGCTATAACACATAATTAAAAAAATCAAGCCCCCAAGACCATTGTCTCTTGACAGCAACTTGGAGTAAATGTTATATTTCCTTTGCATCTGGCCTGGCCGCAAGTTATGGGCCAGTCTCGCCTGGTCGCACGGTCAGGTATTCCTTTGGCGAGAGGAGGTAGAAAATGGCAGCTTATGAAGGGAAAATCCTGGAGGTCAATCTAACTAGTGGCATGGTTACCACTTCCGCGGTGGATAAGGAGACGCTCCGCAAATTCATTGGGGGAAGCGGGTTAGCAGCGAAACTCTTTTTCGACCGCGATCTGGTTAATGTTGAGCCGTTATCCGATAAAAACGTACTATTTCTGATGGCTGGCCCGTTGTCAGGAACCAACTTCCCTACATCATCGCGCCTTGTGGCAGCCTTCAAATCACCTCAGACCGGTATCTGGGGGCAGGCCTCCGCTGGAGGCAATTTTGCTGCGGAGATGCAGAAGGCGGGCTACTGCGGTATAGCGATATCAGGTGCCTCAAGCAAGCCTGTCTATTTGGTGATTGAGGATAAAAAGGTAGAGATCAAAGACGCCGCTGACCTTTGGGGCAAGGACTGTTACGAAACGACTGACATCATCAAAAAGCGGCATGGGGCTAAGGTGGACGTTGTGGAGATTGGTGCGGCGGGCGAGAACCTGGTGAAGTTTGCCAACATAATGAACGGCAAGTGGGGGGGTATCAGCCGCTGTGGTGGGGGGGCGGTGATGGGCTCCAAGAAGCTGAAGGCCGTCGTCGTCCGTGGCACCGGTAAAGTGGAAGCAGCTTCCCCCGATGAGTTTACTAAAATACGTAATACACTCGTCAAAAAGACCAAGGAGAACATCATCTCCCAGAGCCTCAAGGGTGCCGGTACAGCCCTGGGTGCAGATGTTAATGCCATAACCGGTGTCCTGCCGGTGAAGAACTTTACAGTGGGGGATGGTAGTGCGTTTGGCCCTAAGATTGGTGGCACAGCTCTTAGCTCACAGTATCTGACCAAGCCACATGCCTGCTTAACCTGCCCTATTGCGTGCAAGAGAACTGTCAGGGTAGCAGAGGGACCCTATAAGATAGAGGAAGGGCCCGGACCTCAGTATGAGACAATCTCTGCACTTGGACCCCTCCTTATGATTGACGACCTGGCCGCGATAATCAAGATGGGTGAAACGGCCAATCGATACGGCGTAGACAGCATAAGCTGCGGCGGTACCATCGCCTTTGCGATGGAATGCTTTGAGAAAGGCCTTATTGCCTCCAAGGATCTCGATGGCGGCCAGTTGAGATGGGGAAATCCGGATGACGTTCTGGCAATGATGGAAAAGATCGCCAAGCGGCAGGGCTTCGGCGACGTGCTGGCGGAGGGCAGCCGAAGCGCCGCCAAGAAGATCGGCAAGAATGCTGAGGATTGTACAGTCGAGATCAAGGGCCTTGAGATGCCCCAGTACGACGCTAGGGGTACCCATGGGCATGGCCTCAGTTTCATGACTTCCAACCGTGGTGCCTGTCACGTTGCATCTTCAATAGGCCCGATCGAGTCTGGCTGGACCACCTGGCCAGATGTTGGTATAACCGGCGGCTACGATGCCAAGGCGGACGAGGGCAAAGGTGAGTTGAACGTTACTTGTGAAAACATAGCGATGTTGTCGAATTCATCGACGATGTGCTATTTTGCCCTTATGTCTCTAAGCATTACCGATATAGCCGAAGCGCTTAAGACAGTAACTGGATTTGACTATGACCTCGAAGAGATCATGGGATGTGGCGAACGTATCTGGATGCTCCATAGGGGTCTGAATAATCTCATGGGCGTCACGGCTGCGGATGACCGAATGCCTAAGCGAATACTGACTCCACACCCTGATGGCGGGGCTGCGGGCTCTGTGCCCAATGTAGAAATCATGTTGAAGGATTACTACAAGGCAAGGGGCCTAGATGCTAACGGCCGTCCGCTAAAGGAGAAGCTGGATAAATTGGGGCTATCCGATCTTGCAGCCAAGCTTTACAAGTAGCCGCTTTGTTGCTATTAAGGGTAATGCCGGGCTTCTGGGTTGCTCTTAATCCTACATGTTTCTCCCTTGAAGTGGCGATAGGGTAGTGGGAGCGAGGGGAGGCTAATTGGCATAGAGGTAACTATGGTTCAGTGAGGAGGGCATAATGAAGATGCTGGTTACCGGTGGCACTGGATATATTGGGAGCCACATTGTAGAACGCCTGCTGGAGCAGGGCC
>JAGMCC010000119.1 GCA_023129355.1 Dehalococcoidia bacterium
GCTACTAATTACGGGGTAAGGTCACAGTAACACTACTTAAATAAAAGCGTTTTTTGGCTCAGGCAATACGCAGGACAGTGCTTAATATTATGCCTTCATTGATTTATGCACATACCCCCATTAGCTACACTGCAAACGAGGCGGCTGGAGTGCCTGCTGGTCTCGTTCAGATAGATGGGTGACACTCGATATCGTGGATTTCGCTTCACTTATCATTGCGAGACGCTTTGCGATAAATCAACCGCTGGAGTATGTGTTTACGGGTAGGTTGGAGCATCAACTGCAACTCGGTGCTCCCCCTCTGGCGGGGGTCTCACCGACCTGGGCCGAAGTGTCGGCCGACATGTCGGCCTTGGCCTCGGAGCGTGAATACATATCAGGGCAGGTGGGTGGGAAAAGGTTAGCTTGATTCGCTTCACTCGAGATGACAACCACAATAGGCGACAGGCCATGTGTCATCAATGTACTGGACAAGTACGCCTGCTTGACAGGTGAAGAACAACGGAGTATCATCCTAACACGAGAGAAAGGAAGGTGAGATAAAAAAGGCAAGGATTGCTGGGTTGCTATTCTTCTTGTGTATCCTACTGGTGTCTTGTTGTATTCGAGTCATCTACTGATAGGTGGCGGGGGTTTACCCGAGAGTGATTAGCCGCTCATATCTTATCCCTGGTTGTGGGCTTTTACTGCCACTGTATGCCGGTGACGCTCCCACATTGTGATAGCCCACAGTTAAATTCCTTGACAGGCAAAGCTCCCCGGCGTATGCTCACCACCACATTTATAAAAGGTCTGCATAAGGAGAATAAGGAGCGTCAACAGCAGGTCATCATGCTTGCTCATATGGTTTAACATGAAAAATAAAGAAGAAGCGAAGAAAGGATATCCTTAGAATGGACAAATTGGTATCATGGTGGCAAATGGGACTTTTAAATTTGTGGCAACACTATGGTTATTTAAAGATGTTGCTGGTTTGTGGTACGGTCTTTAGGCTGTTAT
Source organism: Dehalococcoidia bacterium (assembly GCA_023129355.1). GTDB lineage: Bacteria > Chloroflexota > Dehalococcoidia > E44-bin15 > E44-bin15 > E29-bin15. The sequence goes on from JAGMCC010000119.1 coordinate 1,000, forward strand.
TGCCCGCGTTGCCTCAGTAAGTAATAACGAGGTAGGCAAAGATTGCTCAATTACAATTAGCGGAATCGAAAGGGCTATTGAACCAGCTTAATGAAAACATCGATGGTCTAAATAAAAATGTGAATCTAATAGCCAATGTTCTAGAATTAATTAAAGATAAGATGATATCGCCTGCCGAGCCTGGGGATTATGGATAGAGCGGGGGGTTGCCTTAGATACTAAGACAGCTCCCGCTGCTTTTGCCCTCAGTGAATACGCAGAGGTAGGCTCGGATTTATGCCTTAATTGATTTGGACACGTACCCCCATTAGCTGAATCATAGCTGGAGCTTTTCTGCTATAGCCTGCCTTGTCATACATTGATCCCTCGTACTGCTGTGTCTACGAAGATACACTAGCTATTTCTTTAGTTATTATCAATTATTGGTTCGTATAATGTTTAGGCAAAGCCAGGCTACTTGACCGACGTGCTTTATGCGGGGGTACACACTATTATAGATAGCTATATCGCCCCATGCCAGAGCCCCCAGGCGCTCCCGCTAACATCTACCTTAACACCCGCTCGTCACCGATGCGGCGGGTTACTTTCTGTGCGTCCAGATATTCCATCAGGGCCAGGGCATATTTGCGACTGGTGTGGAACAGGTCGCGGATCTCGGCTACGGTTACCTTGCCCTGGGATTTTATCTGGGCTACTATGCCGTCCACCATCTTATCGTAGGCAGAGGCTAGGAAGATCACGTCATCGCTTGCCTTCACTACCCGACGCTGCTCTATGAGCAGATTGAGTAGGTCTGGCTCGGGCAGAGGATCGGAGGTTGGCAAGTAGGGATTGCGTGCCAACCTATCCAGGAAAGCGTCGACTTCTGCCTGCTGTTCCTGGGTAGGCTGAGGCTCGTGGTCGGGTAAGCGTACCATCGGCCCGGCCTCAATTAGGGTACCCTCCTGTATGAGCTGCTCCAGAGCGCGGGCGAAGAACTTGGTGGGGGTCTTTAGCTTGCCTCTTAGTTCCTCTTTAGGAGGGCCGCGGCGAAGAGGGAATTGCTGGTGGTATCTCTGTACGGCTAGCGTTGCTTGCTTTGCCAGCTTTTCCCAACCCTGGGCCGAGAAAAGCAGCATCATGTCTCCCAATACTATGACCTTCTTCTGGGCGGCTAGCGATCTTATGGCCTCCTCTGCTTCCCCTCGCGACAGGTTGCAAAGTGGCAGCAACCTTTCCAGCTCGAGAGGCTCTTCTTCTTGTACAATGGCCAGGATTATCTGTTCAGTGGTGCCCGTCTCCCTGGTTACTAGTCGCTCAATAACATCGGGGCGAAAGCGGCGGTGTCTTTTTGCCTGTATGCCAACGATTTGCCCTCCGCCAAGGGTCTGCTGAGGGGAGCGAATGATGAATCGGTCATCCTTTACCGCCGCAATGGGCTGTGCAAGCAGAAACTGAGCCCATGTTGTTTCACCAGGCTCAATTTTGTCCCTTTCCAGCAGGCGGACCTTCCCCAGCACCTCGGCGGCTCCATGGTGAAATGTGACAGTAGCATTATGGGGCAGAGGGCGAGGCGCAGAGGGCAGCAAGCGTAGCTTAACGTCAAACGCTCTGGTCGGGGTGAGCCAACCGGGGGTGGTCACTACATCGCCACGTGTTATCTCACCGGTAGCCACACCGGATAGGTTGGCCGCTACGCGGTTGCCGGGAGAGGCAATATCGATTTTCTGCTTATGTGATTGCAGCCCGCGTATGCGTGCTGCTAGAGCTGGAGGCAGGATCTCTACCTCTTGTCCCTGGGACAAAGACCCATCGACCAGGGTTCCGGTAACCACGGTGCCAAAACCAGCCATGGTAAAGACACGGTCTACGGGAAGCCTTGGCCTGCCGATGTCCTTCTTGGATGTGGCGGAATCCAAAACCTGGTCAATAGTAGAAACTAGCTCGGGCAAGCCCTCACCGGTTAATGCGGAGACAGCGATAATTGGGGCTTGCGCTAAGGTAGTACCCGCTAAAACATCCCCTACCTCCAATGTCACCAATTCCAGCCACTCCTCATCTACCAGGTCCTTCTTGGCTATTATTGCAATGCCCCTATCTACCTGAAGAAGGTCGAGGATGGCCAGGTGCTCTCTAGTCTGGGGCATGACCCCTTCATCGGCGGCGATCACTAGCAAGGCGACGTCGATGCCTCCAACGCCAGCGAGCATGTTCTTGATGAAATGCTCATGCCCGGGGACATCCACAATACCGACCGCTCGACCGCTGGGCAGCTTTAACCAGGCAAAGCCGAGGTCGATGGTCATACCTCGCTCTTTTTCCTCCCGTAGCCGATCCGGGTCGATCCCGGTGAGGGCCTGAACCAGAACCGATTTCCCATGATCGACATGGCCTGCGGTGCCCAGGACAAAGGACATGCGTTACTCCCGGATGATGATTCTCCCCTTCGGTTCCCCAACTACCTCTCCGATGACGGCGGCATCCTGTATACTATTCCGGTGCAGGTTTTGAAGGAGCGCCTCAGCCTCTCTCGCCGGGACTGAAATCAGTAATCCGCCCGAGGTTTGGGGGTCGAAGAGGATGTTCCACATATCATCCCCTATCTCATAAGCCTGCTCTATCATATTGAGGCGAAATTCCCTGTTGCGCTGCGTTCCCCCCGGAACCAGCCCCATCCGGGCAAACCCTTTCGCCTCGGGAAAGAAGGGAATGGCGGTGACATGGATCTCCATGCCTACCGGGCTATCCTCAATCATTCCACAGGCGTGCCCCAGGAGACCGTAACCGGTTATGTCGGTGCAGGCGTGGACCCCAGCATCCTGCATTAGCTCGGATGCCCTCTGGTTCAAGGTAGTCATCGAGGCGGCGATGTGGGCCACAGCCTCCTCCCCTGCCACCCCACCTTTCAGGGCGGTGCTCACGATCCCCGTACCCAGGGGCTTGGTGAGGATCAGTTTATCCCCCACCTCAGACCCGCTCTTGGCGATGATCTTGGAGGGGTGAACCACCCCGGTAACGGAGAGTCCATATTTCAGTTCGGGATCCTCAATGCTATGCCCCCCTACCAGGGCAACCCCCGCCTCCCGCAGTTTATCCCAGCCTCCCCGCAGGATCTCGCCGAGCACCGATATGTCCTGGCTCTGGATGGGGAAGCAGACCACGTTCATCGCGGTTAGGGGCTTACCACCCATAGCATAGACATCGCTCAGGGCATTGGC
>JAGMCC010000012.1 GCA_023129355.1 Dehalococcoidia bacterium
TCAGAGAATCACTACGCTAGACAATTCAACGGAAAAAAACGCTAAAATGGTGCCTTTGGTCAATACTCTCTGATTTAAGGTTATTGCCTTATTACACTGACAAAAACCCCTTGACAGCAGAACACATGTTCTGTTATAGTTATGGTTACCCCCCTTTGGAGCTTTACAATGTCAAAGCTCATAGGTGAACCAATCAAGGTTCACCTGGATAAAGATTCAATACCGGCAGCCTTTATCTGGAGGAAGCGCCTCTACAGGGTTGTTGAGGTTATTGGCTGGTGGCGGGAACCCTCGGAGTGGTGGAGAGGGAAGGCAGTGCGCTTCTTCGTTCGCGTTAATGCCCAGAATACCAGTATCGGCACCTACGAGCTTTACCGGCTCGGGGAAGCGTGGTTTCTCCATAGAGCCTTCGATTAAGGTATCACCATGAGTTTTATTCATCTCCACGTTCACTCCCAATATAGCTTTCTTGACGGAGCTTCAACCCTGGACAGGATTCTGGAAAAAACAAGGGCTCTGGGTATGCCCGCGTTGGCCATTACCGACCATAACCGGCTGACGGGAGCCGTCAGATTCTATGAGAGAGCGAGAGCCCTGGGGGTAAAACCAATCATAGGGGCTGAGATCGATCTGGAGGGGGGATATCACCTAACGCTTCTCTGTAAAAGCAGACAGGGCTACTCAAATCTGTGTCGGTTACTAACTGAGGCCCACCTGTCGAATCGAGACAGGCAACCCCAGGCTACCAGGGAGATGCTGCAAAGCTTCAGTGCTGGCCTGCTGGCATTGTCCGGGTGTAGCAAAGGTGAGATCCCTACATGGCTTGAGAGGCGCAATGTCGGCAGGGCAAGAGAAGCAGCCTGCTTATACAGAGAGATCTTCGGGAGAGACTTCTTTGTGGAGCTTATCCGATATCCCTCGAGGGAAGGGATGACGGCCAGTTACCGACTTGCCACCTTCGCCAGAGAAGAGAACCTGCCTATAGTTGCCACCAACAATGTACACTATGCCGAAATGGAAGAGTACGTGGTAAAGGAACTGCTTAATGCCATAGACCAGAATGTCCCCGTCTCTGAGCTGAAGTGCTACAGAACTGTAGAGCAGTACCTCAAATCCCCAGAGGAAATGGCGAGCCTCTTTAGAGACTTCCCCCAGGCATTAGCCACAACGGGAGAGGTTGCTTCCAGGTGCAACCTGGAGCTGGAGCTGGGTAAACCCCGCTTCCCTAAGTTCGCTGTTCCCCGGGATGAAACAGAATATAGCTATCTATCCAGGTTGACCTTTGATGGAGCCCTGAGAAAATACGGCGCACTTACCCCCAAAATCAGAAAGCGCCTTGAGTTCGAGCTTGATACGATCCGCAAGCTCGGTTTTTGCAGCTACTTTCTTGTGGTCTGGGACATGGTTAAATGGGCCAGAGAGAGGGGTATTAGATGTCAGGCCAGGGGCAGCGCGGTCGATAGCCTGGTGGTTTATGTATTGGGTATAAGCGTTGTCGATCCCATGGAATATGGCCTTCTCTTTGAGCGTTTTATGCATCCTTTAAGGCATGAACCGCCTGATATTGATCTGGACATTGACCGGAGACGACGGGATGAGGTAAGAGACTATATCTATGGGAGGTATGGGGCTGAGAACATGGCCTGCGTGGGGACGATAAATACATACATGGCCAGGGGTGCCATTCGTGATGTTGGCAAGGCCCTTAAGATACCGAAGGAGGTCATCGAAGAGGCCTGCAGAGGCATCCATTACTTATCTGCGTCTGAGCTTATGGAATGTGCTGATACCCTGCCTGAGTTGAAGAACAGCGCCATATACAAGAGACCTGAGCTTGCCAGTTTCTTCAAGTTATGCGCTGCCATAGACGGCTTCCCCAGACATCTATCTGTCCACTTAGGAGGACTGCTGATCGGAGAGGGCAGGCTTTCCGATTCAGTACCTCTGGAATGGTCGAGCGGAGGTGATATCATCAGCCAGTATGACAAGGACGATGTCGAGAGGCTTGGCATCGTCAAGATGGACCTGCTGGCGCTCCCCACCCTTACCGTTATCGAGGACACACTGACCGAGGTTAAGAGGAATCGAGGTATTGAGATTGATACAGACCAGATACCGCGGGATGACCCTGAGGCCTTTGCCATGCTCCGTGATGGTAAGACCATAGGCACTTTTCAGCTCGAATCCCCGGCGCAAAGGGAAATGGCGGGGAGAATGCTGCCGAATCGCTTTGCAGACATCGTTGTCTCACTTGCCCTGGTCAGACCAGGACCGCTCAAGTCAAATATGGACAAGCACTATCTGCCCAGAAGACACGGCAGGGAACCGGTAACCTATCTTCACCCAGGATTAAAGGATGCCCTTGGCGAAACATTAGGGGTGATACTTTACCAGGAACAGGTGCTTCAGGTTGCTCATGACCTGGCTGGAATGAGCTATGCGGAGGCAGATGGCTTTAGAAGAGCCATGACACATGACCGAACTCCAGAGGAAATGGAGAAGATGCGGAGTTCATTCATCTCCAGCGCCACCAAAAACGGCGTGGATAAAAGAATTGCCGAAAGGGTGTTTGAGCAACTGGCTGCCTTCGCCGCTTACGGGTTTTGTAAAGCTCACGCCGCTACTTATGCCATCCTCGCCTATCAGACCCTCTGGCTGAAGTGTCATTACCCCGCAGAATTCTTTGCTGCGGTGCTGTCGAATCAGCCTATGGGGTATTATCCTCCACACGTCCTGGTAGCTGAAGCTAAGAGATCCGGGGTGAAAGTACTCCCTCCTGATATTAATAAGTCCTCTGACCGATATACCGGGGATGGCGGGGCAATACGTGTTAGTCTCGCCCAGCTTAAGGGAATATCGAACGGGGCACTGGAATCTATCCTTACACAGAGGGCAGAAGGAAGGTTTACCTCTCTAAGGGATTTCGTACTTAGAACCGGGGTAAGCCAATCTATTCTGGGGAACCTGATAAGAGTTGGGGCCTTTGATTCATTAGGTAATAGAAGTGAGATGCTTTCAGAATTACCTAAGCTGGTGGGTCTAAGCCAAAAGGTGGGAAAAGGGGCAAAGCCTCTGATTGAAGATGCACATACAGAGACAGGTTTAATAGAGGCCAATCTTTACATCGATAAGAAGACGAGGATGCTGGCCGAGAGAGAGCTATTGTCCCTGGATTTATCGGCACACCCTCTGGATTTCTACCCCTTTGACAGTGGGTTCACTAGAATCAAAGACCTGCCATTTGTGGCGAAGGGTAATGCAGTTAAAATTGCCGGCTCTGTCATTCGTTATCAGACCCCACCAACGAGGAATGGAAATAGAGTCCTCTATGTCATTATGGAGGATGGTACCGGTGTTGCTGATGTAACGGTATTCGGCGATGTCCAGGAAAAGTGTGGGCAAGTCATATTCAAGGAAGGTTGGCTTGTGGTAGAAGGGAAAGTTCAGCGGAGGGGTCCAAAGTCACTTTCAATTATTGCTGAGAACCTGTCCCCTCTTACTCTATAGTAAAAATCCCTCCCTTTTCTAGGTTGTGGTCCAATTATTTCGATTATATCGTCAAAAAAATAATGTCATGTGTCCTTGGTGCCACGGCGAAGTTGGTAGACCATCAGCATGATACCTTGCAGCGGCACCTCATCCTGCTAGCACAACCTCCCGTTCCAACCTTGTAACTACTTCGTGAACGCACACGCGTTCGGCCACGTCACATTGCCCAGCTCTTTCCAAGGCGCAGCGGGCGATAATATAGCTGTGCAAATTGCTGAGGCGTGCGTGTACTCTGCCCGCTGATCGCGTCACCCGATTTCCGCATCACACCCAAATCACAGATATTGCAAAATCCATTGCCGTTTATTACAATGGCATCAGTCGAGGGTCCTGGTGATGCCTACTTAAGTAGGAGTAATTGGGGAGCGGGAAAAACACCAAGTTAAGGTTTTGAAATCAGGTCTTTGCTCTCCTCCAGATTCGAGAAATCCCCTCGGTAACTTCCAAGCAGGTTGCCACGGGTTCGAGCCCAGTCTCCCGCTCTGAATAAGAAATCGAGGGGTTTCTGAAGGAGAGCCCCCTTGATTTTTAACAAGTTATGTTGTCGAAAATTCTCCCGCTCCCGACTACTTAACTGTCCCACATCTATCACGTCACACAAGGCTCACATGCCCATCACAGAAATTAAAGAAACCTGGTTACCAGGTTAAGGTGTCGAAAAGGAGAAATAAATGTACGAACTGAGATATGATCCACAAATCTGCGAGGAGTGTGAAACAGTAGATTGCCTGATGAGGTGTCAATATATAAACATCGATCTTGAGGAGGCTAAAAAAGAGCGCCAAAAGATAATCGCCGGGCAAGACTCCCGAGTGCTCCATGAGTGCGCGACATGCTACGCCTGCGAGGAGTACTGCCCTTATGATAACCATCCTTTCTATCTGATCGTTGAGCGTCAGGAACAGCTAGAAACCCGGCCGGTGCCGATTCCGATTGTCAAGCAGCAGATAAAAATGATGGGGCCAAGGGGCCAGATAGTGCCCCAAAAGGTCTCTGCGCCTGTTATCAACATGTGTTTTTTCCCCATGCTGACGGGCTCTATCCGGGGAAAACTCTTCGAGGGGGCTTCAACAATAGCCGGCAGCGATATCTTCTGCAACATTATGTGGCTCCATTTTGCAAAAAACTCTGTTATCCGCGAGCGTCTTCCTAAAATGATTGACAACATCACGAACTACTACCTTAAAGACTCGGGCGTTGATGAAGTGATTTGCTTTCACGACGAGTGCTACGGAGCATATACCAAGCTCGCCCCTGCTTTTGGCATCGAGGTTCCATTCAAGACGATCCACCTGTATGAATACCTTACCAAAAGATTGTGGGAACTTAAGGACCACATCAAACCAGTAAATGAAGTAGTGGCATACCAGCGCCCTTGCTCCAACCGGCTCATCCCCGAGACCCAGCACTGGGTGGATGAGATTTTCGAGTTGATAGGTGTAGTGAGACCTGACCGGGAGTATGACAGAGAAAACGCTCTTTGTTGCGCTACCCTTATTAGAGCTATGCAGAGGGAAGAACTGGCTGACGAGATCCAAAACAAGAACATAGATGACATGCAAGCCGTGGATGCAAAGTACTGCGTTTTCAACTGCCCGATGTGTTTAATGACCCTGAGGGAGATGGTCGAGGAACGGGGCATGACACCGATCATGATGAGCGATCTGTGCCAGATCGCATTGGGCGAAAGTCTTTGGGGGTGACGCTATGAAAGACGTATATCAGCAACTTGTTAGTATCGTAGGACCCGCGTATGCATCCAATCATCCTGAGGAGAGGTTTTTTTACTCACGCGACGGCGGAACAATGGAACCACGTGAGCCGGACTTTGTCGTGATGCCCAAAACCACCGATGAAGTACAACAGATAATGAAATTGGCTAACGAGAGAGAGATACCGGTCGTCCCCATGGGCGGCGGTTTAGTTCTATCCGGGCTTTCCAGGCCGCTTAAGGGCGGAATCGTTCTTGACATGAAGCGTATGAACCGGATCCTGGAAGTAAACGAGACTAGCCGGTATGTGGTGGTGGAGGCTGGAGCATCCCAGGGGATGTTGCAGGCCTACCTTAAAAAACATCATCCCAAGCTCAAGCACTCCGTGCCTGACGCTCCCCCCATCGCCACCATCGCGGGTAACGTGCTTATTCACGGTTCTGGCCACCTTTCTGCCATGGGTGGATTTCATACCGACATGCTAAACGGGTTGGAGGTGGTCCTGCCTACTGGCGAGATGGTGCGCATCGGGTCGTGCTCGACCTCTCCGTACTGGTTCTCCCGGTTCCCCCTTCCCGATCTTTCCGGGCTTTTTTTAGGGTGGGCCGGCACGACTGGAGTGGCAACCAAGATAGCGATTAAGCTCTACCCCAACCGCCCCTTTAATGATGTGATCATCTTCGTTACCGAGGATCCTGAGATTGTCCCGGACGTGATTCACCGGTTATCTGGTGTGGCTGTGGCTGAAGACATCCTTGCCTGGATGACGCCCAAACCGGTATGGGCCCATGGCTTTCAGATGCTCAATGTAAATTACGGGGCGGATTCCAGGCGAGAGCTTACCTTGAAGCGCGACCTGCTCAGGGAGTCCGTTAGCAAGTACATTGACGAAAAAGTGGGAGGTTTCATGCCACTTCCCCCGGACATGAAAAAGCGTTTTTTAGAGGCGCCAGCCTCGACGTTGGCTGTCTTTGCCGACGTCAACAAGGGCGGCGGATTTGAGTATGTGGGGGGAATCATGCCCATTGAGCTTTTCCCCGAGGCATACCGCAAGGGACTTGAGGTCGCATCTAAGCATGCTGTCACCTACTCCCTAGGAGCGCGCATTATCGGACTAGGCCACTGCATGATGTTCTTCTACGCTTATGCGTTCAACAGGGCAGATGAAGCTGATGTAAAACGGGCCCAGCAGGCGCTGGAGGATACAAACGGGATGGTGTTAGAAATGGGCGGTATACCCTGGAAAGCAGAAGCTCCTGCCCAGAAACAGATCATTAACAAAATGCACCCCCCTACTTATGAGCTTATGAATCGCATTAGGGCCGTGCTCGACCCCAAGGGAATCATGAACCCCGGAAACTGGGAGGTGAGCTGATGGAATATGCAGAGATCCTCCACCGTTGTTTTAGATGCGGGTACTGCAAGCTGCCTAGCAGCTACCAGGACTTGAATTGTCCATCTTACTTGAAGTTCCGTTTCGAGACCTACTCGCCAGGCGGCCGTATGTGGCTTCTGCGGGAGTGGCTTGATGGAGGTATTAAAACAAGTGAGCGATTCCAGGAGATACTCTACTCATGCACAGCGTGCGGTAATTGTGTAGAGCATTGCATATTCCCCAAGTTCAAGGCGGACCTGCTAAATGCGTTTACAGCAGGAAGGGTTGAACTGGTAGACAGGGGTGTATTGCCTAGGCTGGTTTCACGCTATTTCAAAGCTATCTACAATTACGGAAACCCCTATAAACTGCTCAAAGAAGAGCGAGGAAAGTGGGCAGAGGGCTTGGACATTGAGATATATAAAGACCATGAGCACCTGTTTTATGTCGGCTGTGCTGGGTCACACGATGAACGCGGCCAAAAAATGACAAGAGCTGTGGCAAGCCTTATGAAAAGATTGGATGTTTCTTTTGGTATACTTGGGGCGGACGAGATCTGTGATGGTAATGAAGTCAGGGTCATGGGAGAAGAAGGTCTATTCGAGCACCTAGCCAAGCAAAACATTGAAACATTCCAAAAGGCTGGTGTTAATAAAATAATCACCCTCTCGCCTCACGCCTACCACGCCATGAAGAACTATTATCCTTTCTTTGGAGGCAGTTTCCAGGTTCTGCACTACACTCAGATACTTGCCGGCCTCATTGGGAAAGCAGGTTTTACCATGCCGAGCAAGCCGCTAAAGGTCACCTTCCACGACCCATGTTACCTTGGGCGACACAACAATGATTACTTTACGCCTAGGGTTGTGCTTGGCGCTATTCCAGGGGTTGAGATTGTGGAGATGGATCGGTCCAAGGTGGATTCGCTCTGCTGCGGCGGAGGCGGCGGCAACTTCTTCACCGATATACTGGGTGGTGGGCCTGACAGTTCTTCAAGGGTCAGGGCTAGAGAGGCGGCTGAGACTGGCGCAGAGGTCCTCGCAGTTGCATGTCCAAAATGCGCCAAGATGCTCGATGATGCCATCAAGGCGGAGGATATGGAGGAAAAATTGCGGGTAATGGATTCGGCGGAGATTCTCATCGAACGATTGGTACAAGCCAATGAAGAAAATGAGACTGCAACATCCGTTTCTCGCTAAGTGATTTTCTCCAAGAACAGGGATTACGTCTTCTCACCGAGTACCGCGTCGCACAGAAGTCACACCCAAATCACAGATATTAAAAAAAGGGCCCCAAAGGCTACAATAACATCGGTTGAGGGTCTTTGTGATGACTCCTCCGCTAGTCGAAATTGGGGAGCGATAAAGACACCAAGTCGGGGTATTGAAATGGGGTTTTTTCCGTTCCCCACGTTTGGGAGATTTCCTCGGTAATTACCGGGCAGGGGGTCGTGGGTTCGAATCACATCACCCGCTCCATAGTATGTCTTTTATTTAACGCTTTGCTCAAATTTTAGCATCTTCTTTTTCCTTTCCTTTGACCTTGAACATCACTGCCATAGCTTCTTCTTGAAAGGCACATCTCCACGGGGGCAAGTGGAGTCAAAGGCGTAATGTCGCCTTGACGCTTCCGCCTCAAACATGATTGACTCTATTGCGCAAGAGAATTAGAATTGACAGTTGTAATGGGGGATTCGAGGAGGCCGCTCACATGAGTTCTGGAAAAACGGGGTCTAAGATTAAGGGATATATTGAAATTGACCAGGAGCTTTGCAAGGGCTGCCAAATCTGCATAGCCTTCTGCCCTAAGGATGTGATTTCTCTATCCGATAAATTGAATTCCAGTGGCTATTTACCAGTTCTGTTCAATGATAGCGGCGAATGTACCGGCTGTGCTATCTGTGCGGTAGTGTGTCCGGAAGTGGCAATAGAGGTTTACCGTGGCTAAGGTTCTCATGAGTGGAAATAGCACGATTGGAGAAGCAGCCATCAGGGCTGGCTGTCAGTGCTATTTTGGTTACCCCATCACCCCTCAGAATGAACTGACCGAATATATGGCTGCCCACTTGGGCAGAAAGAAGGGGTGCTCTTTTATTCAGGCAGAAAGCGAGATTGCGGCCATAAATATGGTATACGGAGCCAGTCTGGTCGGTGCCAGAGCGATGACCTCCTCATCCAGTCCTGGAATCAGCCTGAAGCAGGAAGGGATCTCTTATTTGGCAGCTTGCGAACTCCCAGCGGTTATCGTCAATATGTCTAGAGGCGGGCCGGGGTTGGGAAGTATATCTGCCTCTCAATCGGACTATTTTCAGGCTACGCGGGGCGGAGGCCACGGAGACTACCGGACTATAGTTCTGGCGCCATCATCGGGACAAGAGCTGGCGGATCTCACCCACCGCGCATTTGACCTTGCCGATAAGTATCAGATTCCTGTAATCATTCTTGGAGATGGCATGCTGGGGCAGATGATGGAACCGGTAGAATTCAAGCATGAAGCTCCTGAAGAATTGCCGATCAGAGGCAATGCATTGAGGGGGGCAAAAGGACGGCCAAGCAGGATTATCAAAACCTTTACCTCAAAGCCCACCGAGCTGGAGGAGATAAACTGGAGTTTGTTTAGAAGATACCAATTGATCAGGAAAGAAGAGACTGCCTTCGAAACCTTTCTGGTTGAAGATGCCAAGCTAATAGTGGTTGCCTTCGGGATAGCAGCCCGGATTGCCAAAGGGGCAATCAAGAATGCACGGACAAATGGCATGAGAGTAGGAATGTTGAGGCCCGTTACCCTATGGCCATTTCCTTCCGAAAAGGTGAAAGAGTTGGCTAAAAGGACAAGACATTTTCTCGTCTTTGAAATGAATATGGGCCAGATGATAGAAGATGTGCAACTGGCATTGGAAGGCAAAGGGGAAGTTTCCTTCTATGGCAGGCCCGGAGGCGTCATCCCCACGCCCAGCGAGGTTCTCCGAGTAGTCTCACGCCTTTATCATCAGAAAGGTTTGGAGTCGGGGAAATGAGAAAGGTTTACACCCGACCCAGGTTGCTAAAAAGAGTCCCTTTCCATTACTGTCCGGGATGTGGGCATTCCGTTGTCCATAGGGTTATGACTGAGCTGATTGACGAAATGAATCTCGGGGATAGGATTATCGGTATTCCCCCGCCGGGTTGTTCGGTCTTCGCCTACCACTATTTTGATGTAGATATGGCGGAATCGGCCCATGGCAGAGGAGCGGCGGTGGCTACAGGCATAAAAAGGGCATTTCCTGAGGCAATAGTATTTACCTATCAGGGAGATGGCGATCTTGCTGCCATAGGCACTGCTGAGACCATACATGCCGCCAACAGGGGAGAAAGAATAACCGCCATATTCATCAACAACGCTGTCTACGGAATGACCGGGGGGCAGATGGCCCCAACTACCCTCTCAGACCAGGTGACCACCACTACACCTTACGGACGGGATACAAAAATAGAAGGGTATCCTATCAGAATGAGCGAAATTGTAGCTTTGATTAGAGGTGCGGTATATATTGAGCGGACTGCGGTGAACTCTCCGGCCAACATTAGAAAGACGAAAAAGGCCATCCGCAAGGCATTCCAAGCCCAGATCGACGATCTTGGTTTCTCTCTGGTGGAAATACTCTCTCCGTGTCCCACCAACTGGAGGATGACCCCGTTGGAATCGTGGCAGTGGATCGACAAAGTAATGACCAAAGAGTTCCCTTTGGGGGTAATCAAGGATATAACTGGAAAAAACGATGCTGATTAAAACAATTTTTGCCGGTTTTGGTGGTCAGGGGGTTATGTCCATGGGCCTCAATTTGGCCCAGGCAGCAATGCTAGAGGGAAAGAACGTAACCTATTTACCTTCCTATGGCGCTGAAGTTCGCGGGGGCACTGCCAATTGCACGGTAGCGGTATCAGATGAAGAGATTGCATCTCCAGTTGCCTCTTCTCCGGACTTCATTATAGCCATGAATCAACCCTCTCTGGTCAGATTTCAAAACCAGATTCAATCAGGTGGTGTACTATTTATCAATTCCTCTCTAATTGAAGCTGAGATCTCAAGGGGTGATATCGACATTGTCAGAGTTCCGGCAAATAGTATTGCTGAAAAGTTGGGGAGCCCGAGATCCGCCAACATGGTGATGATGGGAGCATTTACCAAGAAAAGCAATATCGTTTCCGTTTCGAGCGTAATAGAAGGGCTCAAAAGCGCTTTGAAGGATAAACAAAAACTGATCGCTATCAACGAGAAGGCCTTGATGGCAGGATATGATCTGTTATAATCAGCGCTGCGGGTTTTGATTACCTGTAGTCTTGGAATGGAAATCTCAATAAGCGCAAAATATCTGGAATGTATATCCAATCGGGGGTAAGTCATGTGCGTAAAACAGACTTCGATTAGTCTGGACAATGTGCCGGGGAGGTTCCTGGAGGTGAGCGAATTCCTGGGAGCTGAAGGAATAAACATCAGGGCCATTTCTGTAGCCGATACATCCGACGTCAGTACCGTGAGGTTTGTAGCGGATGACCCGGAGAAAACCACCAATGTCTTAAGAAGCCACGGGTACTCTGTGAAAGAAACCGACGTAATAGCAGTAGAGGTACCGGATCATCCCGGTGGCCTTCAAGCCGTACTTAAGCCGCTGAAAAGTGCCAACATAAATGTCCACTATCTCTATCCCTATCTGGGCAGGGGAGAAAGCGGGCAGCCCATAATCATGGTGGGCGTGGACAAAACCGATGAGGCGTTGGAGGTTTTAAAAAAGAACTGGGTTCATACCTTTGGGAAAGAGATTTATGCCCTCTAACGTCGACGAATCGATTACCCCAAGCTAGGCAGAAGGCGATTGCCTTCGCCGCCGAGCTGGCTACGACTGTAGCCGCGCTTCCCCAAGACTTCTCGTGGCTATTTCACTTCCTCCCCGAGTGGCAAATAGCTTCTTAAAAGTCGCCGTTCAGGCTTTTACAAGCACAACCTCCCTTTGCAACTCCGTAACTACATCGTAAAAGCTCATCCGTTCGGCTACATCACCAGCATGACTGCTTGCTGCTCCCACATGTCTGGCACAGGAGCGTTGTAGAGGAATTGCTTTAGTCTCTAGGTAGTTGTACAATATCTACATAATGTCTGAAAAGATTGCGTGGCTCGGAGACTACGGTGTTTCGGTGATGTGGCGCTCTATGATACCGAAGCCGACAGAAAATACCAGCGGGCTCGTCATCCCTCTTGCCCGCTGCCAAGGGTAACCCTTTGGCAGGACTTCTTCTCCTACAGTGTCGTTCCATCGGCTGAAAGTAAGTTGGGATGGAGGCATATGGAAGCTAAGGATAAGTACGATGAAAGACCGTGGCTAAAATTCTATGCTGAAGGAGTTCCGGCAAACGTTGAAATTCCGGAGCGCCCTTTGCCTGAGGTATTTGATGAGATAGCAGACAAATACTCCAGCAGAGCTGCGGTGATCTTCTACGGTAATAAGATAAGCTTCGGAAAGTTGAGGGAGGAAGTAGACAGGTTTGCGACAGCCCTCCATGAGTTGGGAATCCAGAAGGGAGATAAAGTTGCCCTCTACCTGCTCAACAGTCCCCAATTCATCATCGCCTATTTTGGCTCGCTCAAAGCGGGAGCCACGCTGACGCCGATCAGCCCAGTCTATACCAGCATTGAGGTAAAGCATCAACTTGAAGATAGTGAGGCCAAGTCCATTGTCTGCCAGGATTTCCTTTATGAGAACGTTGAAAGGGCAGGAGCCGGACTCAAGAATGTCATTCTGACCGGTATCGGGGAGTATTTGCCCCTGTCAAAGAAATTAGCGGGGAAGAGTGTTCTGGGAAGGTATGGTAAGATGGAAGTTCCCAGCCAGCAGGTTATTGAAAGTCGTGGCTTCCACCAGTTCCAAAAGCTAATAAAGAAATACCCACCGAATCCCCCGAAAATCGAGATCAATGCCAAGGAGGATATTGCTGTCCTCCCCTATACCGGAGGAACCACGGGCCTGCCCAAGGGTGCTGTGCTGACCCACTACAATCTGCTCGCCTGTGGGATGCAGGTCCAGGCTTTTTGGCCCACATTTGAGGAAGGCAAGGAGGTCGTTCCAGCATTGCTGCCCTTTTACCACATATATGGCCAAGTGGTAGTTATGTTGAACGGCCTGATTCTGGGGTCAACGCTGCTTCTGTTTACCACGCCTGACCTTGAGGAAATCCTATCTGCCATGGAAAGATACAGAGCAACGGTGTTCTACAGTGTGCCAACGGCATACCAATTCCTCAAGGACTACGATAAGACTGACAGGTTCAATTGGAAGGGGCTCAAGATGATTACCAGTGGCGCCGATACACTTCATGAGTCAACGGTAAAAGATTGGGAGCGAAGGACGGGGGCCAAGATCATTGAGGGTTACGGCTTGACTGAGTGTAGCGCTGTATCTCACGTCAACCCTTGGGGAAGGCCAAAGGTAGGTTCATTTGGGGTTCCGATACCCAACGTCGGGGCAGCAGTAGTTAACCATGAAACCGGCGAGTACCTTCCTCCCGGGGAGGTCGGTGAACTACTCATCGAGGGGCCAAACATTATGAAGGGCTACTGGAAGAGGCCGGAAGACACGAGGGAAAGCTTAATTGAGCTGGATGGCAGGACGTGGCTCAGAACGGGCGACTTGGTCAGGATGGATGATGAGGGCTACTTCTTCTTCTATGATCGGAAGAAGGATTTGATCAAGTACAAGGGCTATTCCGTCTTTGCCCGGGAGATAGAGGAGGTCCTGCACCAGCATCCAAAGGTCAAGACGGCGGGTGTCCTGGGGGTTCCCGATCCCGACGTGGGACAGTTGATCAAGGCGATCGTGGTACTCGAAACCGACGCAAGAGGGAAAGTGACCGAAGAGGAAATAATCAAATACTGTAAGGAGAATCTGGCCCATTACAAGGTCCCAAAGATCGTTGAATTCAGAGGTGAGCTCCCAAAGACAGACGTGGGAAAGGTGTCGCACAGGGAACTCAGGGAAGAGCTGGAGGAGGAATGAGGTGCTCCCTCCCTTTTTCGAGGTTGAGAACCTTACCAAGCGCTTCGGCGGTCTGACTGCAGTTAATGGGGTCAGCTTCCAGGTCAGCAGGGACGAGATCGTTGGCTTGATCGGTCCCAATGGGGCGGGAAAGACAACGGTGCTGCGCCTGATAACAAGCATATTGAAGCCCGATTCGGGCAGGGTAAGATTTAAGGGCAAGGATATCACCAGAGCCAAACCTTGGGCCATCGTCAACCAGGGAATTGCAGGAACATTCCAGGCTGCCAGGCCATTTCGCCGTTTGCCCATCATTGCCAATGTTATGGTAGCGTGCCTCAGTCCCAGGGCAATGAAGAGGGGGGAATGGGTTAAGACAGTCGAGGCCAAAGCGCTGGATGCGTTGGAGTTCGTCGGCATTTCTGACCTCGCCCTCGAGCCGGCTTCCTGCCTGTCTCACGGGGACCTGAGGCGTCTGGAGATGGCCCGGGCCATCGCTACCGACCCTGAGTTACTTCTACTGGACGAGCCATTTAGCGGACTGAATCCTGCTGAGACTGAGCTGATGGCGAAATCGATAGGGAGATTGCACAAGGGGGGCAGGTTTGGCCGATTACATAGTGAAGGGCCAACCATGATTATTATTGAACACAAGCTGGCAGAACTCATGAAAATAGTTGACCGGGTGATCGTGCTCGATTTCGGAGAGCTGATTGCCGATGGTACCCCTGAGGAGATAGTCAAGGATGAAAAGGTGATCGAAGCTTACATAGGCAAGGGGGTTATCTAAGTTGCTTCTCGAGGTGGAAAATCTAAAGGTCTGTTATGATACCGCCATGATATTAAGCGACCTGAATTTGGGCGTTGATGAGGGGGAAGTGGTCAGTCTGGTGGGTCCAAATGGCGCTGGAAAGACAACGCTGCTTCGAGCCATAACCGGACTGGTGAGATGGGAAAAGGGTGCGATGAGGGGCGCGCGGGCTGGAGACATAACCATTGAAGGCACTGTGCGCTTTGCCGGGGAGAGGATCGATGGGCTGGCAGCACATGAGATTGTAAAAAGGGGCTTAGTTCATTGCCCGGAGAGAAGAAGGCCCTTTCGAGAGATGACAGTTACTGAAAATCTGAAGGCTGGCGGTTATCTATGTAAAGAGAGAGGAGAGGTGCAGAGAAGGTTAGAAATGGTTTATCAGTTATTCCCGGTGCTTAAAGAGAGGGGGAATCAGATATCTGGAACACTATCCGGCGGAGAGCAACAGATGCTCGCCAGTGGAAGGGCATTGATGTTCCAGCCCAAGCTCCTATGTATCGATGAACCTTCAACCGGGCTCAGTTCCA